>CACYCD010000140.1 GCA_902772755.1 uncultured Ruminococcus sp. | reverse complement strand
TGAGTAGCATTCGGGTGACCGTTGCGTACATCAATATGGTTGAAGTCCATATCAAAAAAATCAAATTTGGTTTCTTCGTCCTTCTTTCCCCTGTCGCTTGCAATAAAGAGAAGCTTCGGCTCGCCGTTGAAGCAGAAGAATTTGTAGTCACGCAGTTCACCTGTTTTGGTGTCCTCCATATACTGCTCTGCGATTATACGGGGCTTGACGTCCTTGTAGACCCATTCTCTGCCATAGGTATAAAACTTTGATTTCAGAGAATTTGCAAGCACCCTGCGTGCTTCTTCTCTGTCGAGCAGGTTCTTGTCACGGCAGATCACAACTCCGCCGGAGTCGTGAGTGGTTTTAAGCACGAACTGATTCGGCAGTGCGTCAAAATCTATCTCGTCAACACTGTCCCACACCGCAAGAGTCGGGATAATATATTCCTCGCCGATGATACCTGCAACATAGTTTTTGGACTCGTACTTGTCGACCATTTTTGTATATTCGGGTCTGCGGTTATAGAGCTTGAGCCACTGCAGTTTTTCGTTATAGGTCCTTGGTGCTTTCAAATCAAGCTTTTTGCCCATCTTTACACGGTACATCAGTGAAATATATGCCTTGTCGGGCAGGGGCGACATCATCTTTATGATCAAGTCTTTATTCTTTTTTAATATGGGAGATACCATATACTTCCTCCGTTTATATAAAAGACATTCAAGGACATCTCTAAAAACGATGTGTCCGTAAATCAGCCTGCTTTATGAAGCTTTTTTAACGATGACTTTGCACCGTTCAATAGATCCAGAGTTCTTTCCTTATAAAAAATCAGATTTATAACGGTTACGATCACCAGCCATATAACTGCGATCTCAACGGCAAGAACTGCCCACCAGAAGTAATTGACCTTTGCAAGCTCAAGAAAGCTGCTTGCGGTAACGGCTATTGCCACTGTGAGTGCATCGACAAAAAGCTGCTTGAAAAATGACTTCATAGATATCTGAATAAGATGCTTTGCGTTGTACCACGCCATCCATATCGTCTGAAAGCCCATCGCTACAAGAGTACCTATTGCAACACCAACCAAGCCCCAAAACATCACTGTGACCACAGAAACAACAATATTGATAACTGCTGCTATAATATAATTGTTTTGGGTATTTTTATATTCACCAAATGCTTTTATCATTATATGATATGGCAAACGCAGACAGTGAAATCCGTGTGCCACTGTTATCAGATAGGCAAACAGAGGGACGATGTAGTTTACGTCATTTACCGAATCTGTGTAAATGCGTACAAACGGCAGGACAAGCATACCCGTACATCCGAATACGAAAACTACCAGCGTATGCAGCAGCCACTCTATACGGGAAAAGAATTTGCGTATCTCTTCCTTGTCACCCTTTGCTACAATTTCACCTAGCAGAGCCTGAACGCCGTTTATCATAGACATAAACAGAGTTTTTACACCATAAATAACAAGATGATATACAGAGTAAATGGATACATTTTCCATTGTTGACAGGACAGAAAGCACAATGGTATCCGTTCCGTCAATAACCACGCTTGTAATGTGCTGGGCAACTCCGTTCCACTTTTGCTTTATAGGCTCTTCGTCGTATTTTATCTTATGATCTATCCTGTAGTGCTTGCGTACATACAGATAAAGCAGAACAGGTCTTATAAGGAACAGCACAGAGGTAGTCAGCTTTACGATCTGTATGGAAGCACCTGCGTAGATAAGTCCGACACAGGCAGCTATGTTGGCGGCATACACTGCTATCTGAATGGAAAAACTGATATATCCCCTTTGGTCTGCGGTCAGCAGCAGCTGATTGACTATACCAAAGTAATACTGAGCAAAGGTGCTGATGGAAATTGCGATTATCAGTGTTGCCGTATACCAAAAATCAAATTCCGTATCCACTATAAGCGGAAATCCGAAAACCAGAAAAACAACATAGAAAAACAGTATCAACGCTATCCTGCGAAAAAACTTGTTTGCCGATACCCAGATCTTGCTTATTGTGTCGTACTTCTTTTCGTAGAGCGGTTTGTACAGAGATGACTGCACTACAACTCCTATTCCCAGCTCAAGAAAAGTAATTATTTGAAGGAACTGGTTGATGGAAGATATCAAACCATTGACCGATGAGCCGTAGAACACCAATATGCAGCGTGGAATTACAAAGCTGCATACTATAGCAGCCGCCTGATATATGAGTGACGAAACAGTATTCAGGGCTAATTTTTTCTTACGCTGAGAAGCCATTGTATCAATCCAATCTATTATTCAAAATCAAAACAAACGGGAAATTTCCCTGTCAACTATTTTTGCGGCATTGTCATTGGTGTACAGCTCAACACACTCGTTAAAGCCGTTCTCTGCCATTTTTTTCATTTCACTGCGGTTGTTATAGAAGTACAGCAGCTGCTCTGCAAGATCCTCGGGAGTGCCGTCATAGAGCAGACCTGTTTCCTTATGCTTGATCTGCTCGGTCGTGCCTGCACTGTTTCTGCCTGTAATTGCCATCATACTCAGCATTCCCTCTATCGCAGTTCTGCCGAGTGCCTCGTTTGTTGAAGCAACTATGCCGACGTCCATCTGCTTTCTGAGTGAGAACATATCGCTGACCTGACCGTACAGATGTATCTTATCAGTCAAGCCGTTTTCACTTATATAATTGAGCATACTGTTATAGTAGGCTGCGGCAGAACCTGCTCTGCCTGCAATGTGAAGCTCCATATCAGCCTCGGGCTGACGGTCTCTTGCAATCTTTATTGCCTTAACACAGTCAAACTGACCCTTGCTGGGCTTGATATCTCCTGCAATAAGCACATTCAGCGTTTTGCCGAAGTTAATCTCTTTCTTAGGACAGATAAAGCTTTTATCATAACAGTTGTAAGTGACAAAGGATTTTTTTGCATCTATGTACTTTTCAATGTGGTAGTCCATAACACATTTTGAAACGTAGAACACCACATCTGCACAGCGATCAATAAACTTCATTATGTATTTTTCGCCAAGGAAAAAGCCGATATTGTGGTCAAGATGACGAAATTCCCTGATGTGCCAAGCCTGTTTGCAGCCGAGCTTCTGTCCGAGAAATCCACCGAACACAATACTGCTTGTGTTGCTGTAGACGATATCAATCCCCTTGTCCTTGAAGTCGGCAGCTGCCTGCTTGACGCTTGACTTCATTTTTAACATTCTCAGGCACATAATAGGAAATTTTATCATACGCTTCAGCAGTGGCTGTGAAAGATTCTGCATCAGTCCGCCGTAAGCGTAGGAGTGTGACTTGATACCCAGTGTTTCAAGATATTCTGCGGCAGTTCCGTTTGGCTTTGGAAATATCGCCTCTATCTCATACTTTCCTGTCTTGTTAAGGTAAGTAACTGTTTGCAGTGCCGAGCGTGTCGCTCCGCTGTTTCTATCCCCACTGTGAAATACTACCAACATATTTTTTCTGTCCATCTTATTCTCCCTTCAATGCACTTTTGAGTGCTTCAAGATAGGCTCTGCCGTAAACGGTGTCAGGCTCTATATAGTTGCCCTCGCCCCACTCATTCCACGCTTGAAGGAAAATGATCTGATGCTGTGGATCCTTATCCTTGACCAGCTCAATTGCCTCTCTTGCGTGCTTTTGAAAAAGCTCGGGCGAGCCTTCATAGTAAAGCGTAGCCCTGTTGCCCTGACGGGGAGTTTTATCCCAACGGGGAACTATCATAGGATAGATGTTTTCTTTCTTTTCAGCCTCGGTAAAGTAGTTATCTACAATATCCTTGTACTTGTATTTATCCAAGGTGCGAAGCTTGATGCCGTGATAGAGAGCTCTTTTTACCCAGAGTCTTTTGTAGCCCTTGCTGAGTATCTCTGCACGACGCATATTGCTTGTCCAAACGGCATCAAAGCCCATATCTATAAACTTGTCATAGTATTTTTGATAACCGCCGTTGATCCTTTCCTTTGCATCGGGATCGGAGAGCTTGGCAACGCTTGCCACTCTTGCCACAAAATGGAAACCTTTAAGACCGTTTTCAAGGGCAAGCTTTCTCCATACCTTCATAAACAGCTCCAGCTCTTTTTCGGGAAAGCCGTTGGGGTCAAAGATCGCAAACAGCGGTTTTCCGTCAACCGTGATATATCTCTTGTCCTTGAAGGCAGGGAGCATCGCAAAGAAATGCTCACGGTAGT
>CACYCD010000139.1 GCA_902772755.1 uncultured Ruminococcus sp. | reverse complement strand
TCTCCGTGAGTTCTCATAAAAAACACACCTCGTTTCTTAACTATATTATATCTCATTGCAGAAAAAAGTCAATAGTAACTATTTCTTTTTCAGAGCTAAAAACCGGCAGTAACGGAACAAAGCTAAAGCTACATTTCTTCACTGCTCCCTCTGTCGTTTTCAAAACAAGCCCTAAAATACAAAAGATAAAAATTACTCTTGATTTTATTTTATTTATGTGTTATAATACAGTCAAAGTTGTGAACTCGTTAATCGGGGTTCACATAAACGAGCGACAGGCCCTATACGATTGGGGGCTGTGAACCATGTCAGGCGGGGAACCGAGCAGCATTAAGCAGTTCATCCGATGCGATATAGTAAGTCTGTCGTTCTTTTATGCGAATCCACTAGCCGTTGGGCTGCATAACGGTTTGCAATTTTTTATTTTACTGTTTGGACAGAGGTTGTATGTATCAGGTTCTCTACCGCAAATGGCGACCTACACACTTTGACGATGTTTCGGGTCAGCCACAGGTCACTGTTACTCTTAAAAATGAAATAAAGACCGGCAGGGTACACCACGCTTACCTCTTCACCGGCTCACGAGGTACGGGCAAAACTACTTGTGCAAAAATTTTAGCAAAAGCTGTAAACTGCCTTGCTCCCGTTGACGGTGAGCCGTGCGGCGTCTGCCAAAACTGCATCGACTTTGCCGAGGGCAAGCTGCTTGATGTGGTCGAGATGGACGCAGCCAGCAACAGGCGAATAGACGACATCAGGGCGATCATTGAGGAAGCCGATTTTTCGCCAGCCAAGGGCAAATACAGGGTCTACATCATTGATGAGGTTCACATGCTCACCAATGAGGCTTTCAATGCACTGCTTAAAACTCTGGAAGAGCCTCCCCCCCACGTCATCTTTATTCTTGCCACCACCGAGGTCCACAAGCTCCTGCCAACCATACTTTCACGCTGTCAGCGGTTCGACTTTCGCAGGATATCCCCCGAGGATATCTCCGCTAGGCTGGAGTACATCGCCTCCAAGGAGGGCTTGACCCTCACCAAGGAAGCCGCTCTGCTCATTGCGGCGGCTGCGGACGGTGCTATGCGTGACTCCCTCTCGATTATGGACAGGTGCATCGGCATAAGCAGCGACATAGATGCGGATGTGGTGCGTCAGGCGGCAGGCTTGGCAGGCACTGAATATCTGTTTTCGATATCCTCAGCCTGCATAAACAAGAACGTCCGCCGAGCGTTGGCAGTGGTTGACGAGCTTCACGCAGAAAGCAAGGATATGGCAAAGCTCTGTGCGGAGATTATCGGTCATTTCAGAAACTTTATGCTAATAAAAACCGTTAAAAATCCTCGCCGTATGATGGTGATGAACGACAGCGAGTTTGAAGAGGCTGTGACGCAGTGCGACTATGTTTCGCTTGCGGAGATAATCTACTTTATGGACGTTCTCCAACGCAGTGCGGAGCGTATGGGCAAAAGCTCCTCCGACCGCACCGAGCTTGAAACAGCACTGGTCAAGCTCTCAGCCCCCGAGCTTGACGGCAGCATTGAGGCACTCACCGCCCGAGTCGCTTCACTTGAAAAGCAGATCAAGCTGGGTGTTGTTCAGAAGCAAGCTCAGGAACAGCCCGTTCAGCAGACCCCGAAGCCCGAGCCGACCGACACCAAGCCCGAGCCACAGGCAGCGAAAGCCGAAGCAACACCTCCCGTTCAGCCCGAAAAACCGACACCACGCAGACCGATAAATCAAGAAGAGCTGTATGCCAACGCAGTGCCGTTCCCCGAATGGACTGACATTGTGGAGAATATGAAAAACTACAGTATGACGGTGGGAGCAGCTTTTTCAAACAGTGCGGCATACGTCAGCGGAGATTTTCTGCTTATCGACGTAAGCACCGATATGGCGTTCAACTATCTCAGACACGACCCTGCCCAGAAGGAGCGGATAAGAACAGCCGTTCAGGAAATAACGGGCAAGCGGTACAAGCTGGGTCCCTACAAACCGCCCGTCAATGCGGAGAAGCAGGACGACCCCCTCGATAAATTTGCAGAGGAACTACAAAACAAAGGTATTGATTTTACCAAAGAAGGAAAGGATAAATAATTATGAAAGCAAGATTACCCAAGAATTACGGCGGACAGGGCATAGGAAATATGCAGCAGCTGGCACGTCAGGCACAGAAGATGCAGGACGAGATGGAAGCCAAGACCGCAGAGCTGGAGCAGAAGGAATACACCGCAACCGCAGGCGGCGGAGCTGTCAAAGCAGTTGTGAGCGGTGCTATGGAGGTCAAGTCACTTGAAATAGACCCCGAAATAGTTGACCCCGAGGACGTTGAGATGCTCAGCGATACCATCATCGGTGCCATCAACGAGGCTATCAGAAACGCAGCCAAGGAAAAGGAAGACTCCCTCTCTGCCATCTCGGGCGGACTCAACATTCCCGGTATTATTTAATGGCGGCTTACAATGTTGTACCGCTTCAAAGACTTATCGAGAGCTTTGAACGTCTGCCGGGCATAGGTGCAAAATCCGCACAGCGACTGGCATATTTTGTGATGAATATGCCTCGCAGTCAGGCAGAGGAGTTTGCACAGTCAATCATTGACGCTCAGGAAAAGATTCACTATTGCAGTGTGTGCTGTAACCTCACCGACAAGGAAAAATGCCCCGTGTGTATGAATCCCTCACGAGACAAAACTACTATCTGCATTGTAGAAACTCCCCGTGACGCTATGGCTATGGAGGCTACCAACGAATTTAAGGGGACGTATCACGTACTGCACGGTGCAATATCTCCGCTCAACGGCATAGGACCCGATCAGCTGAAAATCAAGGAACTGCTGGCACGTCTGAGCAATTCGGAGATAACAGAGGTCATTATGGCTACAAACCCCACTGTTGAGGGCGAAGCCACCGCAATGTACCTCAGCCGTCTG
>CACYCD010000138.1 GCA_902772755.1 uncultured Ruminococcus sp. | reverse complement strand
AAGGAGTATATGGCTATAATCCTTGCTCAGAATATCGAGAACCCCGTACTCGTTGACAAGTATATGATGGGTACGGAGCTTGAGGTAGATGCTATCTGTGACGGTGAGGATATCCTTATCCCCGGAATTATGGAGCATATCGAGCGTGCCGGCGTACATTCGGGCGACTCCATCGCCGTATATCCTGCCTGGAACATCTCCGACGAAATGACGGAAACCATCATCAAGTCGTCGAGAAACCTCGCACTTTCACTCAAAACAAAGGGTCTTGTAAATATCCAGTATCTCATTTATAAGAATGAGCTTTATGTAATTGAGGTGAACCCCCGTTCTTCAAGAACTATCCCCTACATCAGCAAGGTTACGGGCGTTCCTATGGTTGACCTTGCAACACGTGCAATGTTCGGCGAAAAGCTCCGTGATATGGGCTATGGCACAGGTCTTTACAAGAAGAGCCCCTATGTTGCCGTAAAAGTGCCGGTGTTCTCCTTTGAAAAGCTCATCAATGTTGACAACCACCTCGGACCCGAGATGAAGTCAACGGGTGAAGTTCTGGGTCTTGCAAGCACACTTGAAGAGGCTCTTTACAAGGGACTTATCGGTGCAGGCTACAAGATGAAGCGTGGCGGCGGTGTGTTTATCACCGTGCGTGACAGCGACAAGCCCGAGATCGGAGATGTAGCCAAGAAGTATGCCGACCTTGGCTTTAAGATATATTCAACAGAGGGAACTGCAAGCTACCTGCACAACTACGGCGTGAGTGCAATTTCCGTTAAAAAGATACACGAAGACCCGTTCAACAACACGCTCACTCTGATAGAGAGTGGAAAGATACAGTATGTTATCTCCACCTCTGCAAAGGGAAGAATGCCCGAGCGTGACTCTGTAAAGATCAGAAGAAAGACAGTTGAGAGAAATATCCCCTGCCTTACTTCCATTGATACTGCAAATGCTCTGGCTGAGTGTCTGAAGAGCAAGTACAGTCAGATAAGCACAGAGCTTGTTGACATCAACGATATGAGGGAGAGCAAAATGAAGCTTAGCTTTACCAAAATGCACGGCACAGGCAATGACTACATCTATTTCAGCACCTTTGACCAGCGTATCGACAACCCCGAAGCCCTTTCGGTAAGACTTTCCGACAGGCATTTCGGCATAGGCGGTGACGGAGTTATCCTTGTCTGCCCCAGCAAGGTGGCAGATGCCAAGATGAGGATATTCAACCTTGACGGCTCAGAGGGCAAGATGTGCGGAAACGGCGTTCGCTGTGTCGGCAAGTTCCTCTATGACCACGGTATGGTCGATATCAATGAAAAAGATGAGATCACAGTGGAGACCCTCTCGGGAATCAAGAACCTCAAAGCCTACACCACTGACGGAGTTGTCACTTCGTTCAGAGTTGATATGGGCAAGGCAGAGTTTGCTCCCGAAAGTCTGCCCGTCAAGATAAAGGGTGTTGACAAGGTAGTTGACTATCCCTATGATATAGACGGAAAAGAATACAGACTGACCTGCGTTTCAATGGGCAATCCGCACTGTGTTGTGTTTGTCAAGGAAGATGTTGACAGCCTTGACCTTGACAAGATAGGTCCTATGTTTGAAAATGATCCGCTGTTCCCCGAAAGAGTGAACACGGAGTTCGTAAAGATACTCGATGACCATACGATCAAAATGCGTGTATGGGAAAGAGGCTCAGGTGAGACCTGGGCTTGCGGAACAGGTGCCTGTGCCGCTGCAGTAGCCTCCTGTGAAAACGGCTTCTGCAATAAGGGCGAGGACATAACCGTAAAGCTCAGAGGCGGTGACCTTGTCATCAACTACACTGACGAAACTGTCTATATGACAGGCGAAGCCACAAGAGTATTTGACGGTACTGTTGAAATTTAAGGTACCGCAAATCAGGAGGAAGTACAATGGGTAAGATACCTACCAAGTATATATTTGTCACAGGAGGCGTTGTGTCCGGCTTAGGCAAGGGCATAACAGCTGCCTCCCTGGGCAGACTGCTCAAAGCAAGGGGTCTTAAAGTGGCGGCTCAAAAGCTTGACCCATATATCAACGTTGACCCCGGCACAATGAGTCCCTTCCAGCACGGTGAGGTATATGTGACTGAGGACGGTGCGGAAACCGACCTCGACCTCGGACACTATGAGCGTTTTATCGACGAAAACCTCAACAAGTTCAGCAACCTCACCACCGGCAAGGTCTATTCAAATGTTATCGGTAAGGAACGAAACGGTGATTACCTCGGTGAGACAGTTCAGGTGATCCCCCATCTAACAAATGAGATCAAGCTTTTTATTTATCAGGTAGGAAAGAACACCGATGCTGATGTCGTCATCACCGAGATAGGCGGTACTGTGGGCGATATAGAATCACAGCCGTTTTTGGAAGCTATCCGTCAGGTAAATCTTGAAGTCGGCAAGGGCAACAGCATATTTATCCACGTCTGCCTTGTGCCGTACATTGCAGGCAGTGAGGAGCATAAGAGCAAGCCCACTCAACATTCCGTAAAAGAGCTGAGGGCTTTGGGAATAAATCCCGATATCATAGTGCTTCGCTGTGACAAGCCGCTTGAAGAATCCATCTTCAAGAAAATCGCAATGTTCTGCAATGTTGAGCCTGACTGCGTAATTGAGAACATAACCATTCCCGTTCTTTACAAAGCTCCGCTTATGCTTGAAAAAGCAAACTTCTGTGACGTGGTCTGCCGTGAGCTGAACATCACCAACACCAAGCAGAGCGATATGAAGGAATGGCACGATATGCTTAAACGCATTGATTCAAGGGAAAAGACCGTCAGGATCGCACTTTGCGGAAAGTATGTCAAGCTTCATGACGCATATCTCTCCGTAGCCGAGGCACTCCGCCATGCAGGTTATGAGAACAAGTGTTTTATAGATATCAAGTGGGTGGACACCGAGCTTATCACACAGTACACCGTGAACGACCTTTTGGGAGATGTTGACGGGATCCTCATTCCCGGTGGCTTCGGCAACAGAGGAGTAGAGGGCAAGATAACCGCCGCAAAATTTGCAAGAGAAAACAACATACCGTTT
>CACYCD010000137.1 GCA_902772755.1 uncultured Ruminococcus sp. | reverse complement strand
TATCTCAAAACCGTCCTTTGAACACACAAGGATATCCGGCTGTGAAACCTTATCTCTGTACTTTCCCTGAATACTGAGCTTGACAACCTCGTCAATGTTTATTGCAAAGCCCACAGCTCCGTTGGGGAAGTCAAAATTTTCTGTAAGCTTGTCATAACGTCCGCCCGATACGATGGCATCGCCTGCACCGTCAACATAGGCGTTGAACACTATACCGCTGTAGTAGCCGCTTCGCTGTACAATACCCATATCTATGGTAAGCTTGTCACCGAGATCCAGCTTTTGAAGTGAGCGGTACAGCTCCCGAACATAATTCAGAGAATTTTCAGCCTTAGTGCCGTTGCAGAGCCTGCGTGCTTTAGCGATTATCTCATCACCGCCGAACAGCCTAGGGAGCTTTCTTATTGCGATTTTTTCAGGTGAATCGGGGAGCTTGTCGAGGATATTGTTAAGACTTGAATAGTTCTTGCTCTCAATACAGGTGCGTATTTCCTCTGCGGTATCCTCATCAATATCCATCTTTTCAAGCAGGGCTTCAAAAAATCCGGCGTGACCTATCTCTATTCTGAAATTCTTAACTGTTTTTGAAAGAACATCTACCGCTGCGGTGAGAACCTCCAGATCGGCTTTTTTGCCCGTTGCACCTATCAGCTCTATGCCCATCTGCATTATCTCATTGCTTCTGCCCGTGAGAGTGGGATTATTCCTGTAAACAGACTGGTGATAATACAGGCGAAGCGGAATAGGATAGTGCTTCAATCTTGTGGCTGCCATTCTTACTATAGGCAGAGTTGAATCGGGACGCATCACCATAAGTCTGCCCTTGTTATCAGTGGTCTTGAACATTGACTCCTGCGGATAGCCTGAATCCTCCAGAGAAAACAGGTCATAGAACTCTATGCAGGGAGTATCGACCTTGGCATAGCCTCTTTGCGTAAAACAGTCCTTGATTATTGCACAAATATTATCGGAAATAATACATTCCTCAAAAAGATAATCCTTGGTACCCTCAGGGGTTATCTTTAAATTTTTTCTCATAATGTACCTCTAAAATTTTTACTTTTTCTTTTTCTTCTTGGGAGATTCGGGTTCTGCCTGCACTATTTTTTCGGCAAGAGGGGTAATACTTTTCATTTTGAGACGTTTATTTACGTTTTTGCTGAGAAGGTTATATATGATAACAAATACCGGTACGCCGAGGAACATTCCCGGTACACCGAACAGTCCGCCGCCAATGATAATGCTGAACAATACCCAGAATCCCGATATGCCTATCCTGTCTCCGATTACCTTGGGTCCGATAATATTTCCGTCAAGCTGCTGTATTATGACGATTATCACGACAAACCACAAGCACTCCTTGGGGTCGACCATCAGCAAAAGGAATGCACTGGGGATCGCCCCGAGGAACGGACCGAAGAACGGTATAATATTTGTCACACCGACTACCACTGCTATCAGCACCGCATAGTCAAACTGAAATACAGCCAGAGTGATGTAGCAGAGCATACCTATTATAAGTGCATCAAGCACACGTCCGATAATGAAGTTGCCACAGACGGTGTTTGATAGCTCAGTGACCTCAAAAGCTTTTTCTGCCCACTTTTTGGGGAGATAAGCATTTGTGAGCTTGCGTATCTGTCGGCAGAGCTTATCCTTGGAGGCAATGAAGTATACAGATGCCACAATTCCGATTATCCAGTTGTATGCACCGGTGTAAACATTTTTTACCGTATTCAGTGCAAACGGGAACAGATTTCCTGCGGCGTCCTTCAATAGATCCGTAAGACTGCCGCCTGAGATATACTTTGCGATCTTGTTAAGAGTGCCATAGGTGCTTTTGTCAATGCTTATATCAAGTTTGAACTTGTTATTTACCCAGCCGACCGCATCATTCAAAGCTGTTTCAAGAGTTTTGACATAACCCGAAATTGAACCGGACAGCTTTGCAAAGCTGTCTACAAGCTGCGGAACAATTATCAGCATTAGGATAACTATGACGGCGATTGCCGAAACAAAAGCTGATATTACCGAAAGAGGGTGTACCAAAAACTCCAGCTTCTTATTCTTTTTAGGAAGCTTTGAAAAAACCTTTTTCTCAAAAAAGTTGAATGGGAATTTTAAGATGTACGCCAACAAAAATCCGTAAATAAACGGCATAAACACGCTTATAACGTTTCCGAAAAATCCCCACACCGATTTGTTGCCGATGTTTAGAATTATCAGCAGCATCAAAGCAGCAAAAGCAATATAGGCAAAGCCGGTTTTTAATTTATCGTTTTTCATGGATATCCTCCTAGAACAAAGACATCTGAGAGCTTTCGGGTAATCCCTTGAGTGCCCCTACTTCTCTTAAAGTTTCAATAACTGCCTTTGTGACCTTTGTTTTCATAGTCATTTCCTCTATGGAAATATAATTGTTTTTCTTTCCGCATTCATCAAGTGATATTGCGGCTGCTTCTCCTATTCCTGCAAGCGACATAAACGGAAGTCTGAGCTTGTTGTCCTCAATAACAAACATCTTAGCCCTTGATTTATAGATATCAACAGGCAGACATTCTATTCCCCTTGCCATCATTTCATTGATGATTTCCAGAGTAGCAAACTCCGTTTGTTCCTTTGCACTGGCTTCATTACCCTTTTGCTTAATCATTTTCATCTTTGCCTGCACTGCATCTCTGCCCTTCATAACGGTAGCACCGTCAAAATCCTCTCCTCGAACAGTGAAGTAGGCGGCATAGTACGCAAGTGGCTTATGCACCTTATACCAGCCATATCTCAGGGTCGATATCATATACGCAGCTGCGTGGGCTTTAGGGAACATATATTTGATCTTCATACAGGAATCAATGTACCATTCGGGAACATTATGCTCTCTCATTTCCTTGAAATGCTCCTCGGTCAACAGCTTGGTAGCATTTCCTTTTCTGACGATTTCCATTATTTTAAATGCCATACCGGGTTCAAGACCCTTGTGCATAAGATACGTCATAATGCTGTCACGTGTTCCGATAACCTCAGAGATGGTGCATATTCCCTTTTTGATAAGCTCTTGAGCATTTCCCAGCCAAACATCGGTGCCGTGCGACAAGCCTGCTATCTGCATCAGGTCGGCAAAGCATTTAGGCTTTGCATCAACCATCATCTGCCTTGTGAAGCCTGTACCACATTCTGGGAGGCTGAGTGTTCCTGTGGCACAGCCGATGTCCTCAGCTGTTACTCCCAATGCCTTTGGCGAAGTAAAGAGCGAATATACATCGGGGTCGGACATCGAAACCTCCATAACAGGAATACCGGTAAACATTTCCAGATAATGGTAAACCGTCGGTGCATCGTGTCCCAGCTCATCAAGCTTGCAGATCGTGTCGTGTATGGAATGGAAGTCAAAATGTGTTGTGACGTTATCCGACTTCATATCGTTTGCAGGGTGCTGAACAGGACAGAAGTCATAAATCTCCTTGCCCTTCGGAACGACTACCATTCCTCCGGGGTGCTGACCCGTGGTACGTCTTACTCCCGTACAACCGAAAGCAAGCCGTAGCTGTTCGGATTTGGAAAAAGAATATCCTTTTTCTTCCTCATATTTTTTTACATATCCTATTGCCGTCTTATCGGCAACGGTTGCGATCGTGCCTGCTTTGAACACGTTGTCGTGACCGAATAGCTCTTCTGTATAGCGATGAGATCTGCTTTGATATTCTCCGCTGAAATTGAGGTCGATATCAGGTACCTTGTCACCCTTGAAGCCGAGGAAGGTCTCGAACGGTATCTCGTGTCCGTCACGCTCCATAGGCTCTCCGCAAACCGGACAGTTTTTAGGAGGCAGGTCAAAGCCCGAGCCATAACTGCCATCCTCGATAAACTCGCTGTGCTTGCACTTGGGACACAGGTAGTGCGGACAAAGAGGGTTGACCTCCGATATGCCCGACATAGTTGCAACAAAGGAACTGCCTACAGAGCCTCGTGAGCCTACAAGGTAGCCGTGAGCCTCACTGTCTGCCACGAGCTTTTGTGCTGTCATATAAAGCACCGAAAAACCGTAGGTATTTATCGAATTAAGCTCCTTGTTCAGTCTGGCTTCAACTATCGGCGGCAGGGGATCTCCGTACTTCTTCTTTGCACGTTCCCACGTTATAGAGTTGAGCTGTTCCTCCGCTCCCTCAATGAACGGAGGGAAGTTTCCGGGAGGGATAGGACGTACAAAATCGCACATATCAGCGATTTTATTCGGATTTTCAACCACTATCTCATACGCTGTCTTTTCGTCAAGGTAGTCAAACTCCCTGAGCATCTCCTTGGTCGTCCTGAAATACAGGGGTGGCTGGTTGTCGGCATCCTTATATCCACGTGAGGCTTGAAGTATCCTTCTGTAGTCTGCATCGTGAGGGTCAAGGAAGTGTACATCACAGGTAGCTACAACCGGTTTGTCAAGCTCTTTGCCAAGCTTAATGACGGCTTTGTTGTAGCTTATCAGGTCCTCCCGTGTTGCAGAGCCGTTGCGTATCATAAAATCATTGTTGCCAAGGGGCTGTATTTCAAGATAGTCATAAAAAGATGCTATTTCCTTTATATCCTCCCATGGCTTTCCGCCTGCGATCGCACGGTAAAGCTGACCTGCTTCACAGGCAGAGCCTATTATCAGTCCCTCCCTGTGTTTTATCAGCTCGGATTTTGGTATTCTCGGTTTTTTGTAGAAATATTTGAGATGTGCGTATGAAATTAGCTTGTAGAGATTTTTCAGACCAACTTGATTCTTGACAAGAATTATCTGGTGATATGTGGGGAGCTTTCTCTGATCCGTTCCGTTGAGATTTGTGTTTATTTGTGAAATATCAGTAACTCCGTAGTCATCTCTCAGTCTTTCACAAAGGGAAATAAAGATCCGTGAAAGTATTTCTGCATCATCTGTTGCCCTGTGATGATTGAAGCTGCCGAGTCTGAGATATTTTGCAACGGTATCCAGCTTTGCATTTTTCAAGCCCGTAAGGATAGAACGAGCTATTGCAACAGTGTCTACCGAGGTGAGCTTGTACTCTACTCCCATTTTGGAGCATACGTGACTGATAAATGAAGTGTCGAACTGTGCATTGTGAGCCACAACAACCGCACCGTCCGTAAATTCAAGAAAAGCTTTTACCGCTTCTTCGTCCTTTGGAGCATTGGCAACCATTGCATCGGTTATACCTGTCAGCTCGGTTATCTTGGTTGGGATATGGCGTTCCGGGTCAACAAAGGTTGAGAAGGTGTCAACCACTGTACCGTTTTGTATTTTGACGGCACCGATCTCTGTGATCTTGTCCTTCACAGCGGAAAAACCCGTTGTTTCTATATCAAAGCAGACGAAGGTACCGTCAAGCGGTTCTTTTGAAGAGCCTTTGACTGCGGAAACAAAGTCATCAACAAAATAAGATTCACAGCCATAGATGACTTTTATCTTGTTTTCTCCTTTATTGATCTTTTCGGCAGCGTTCATCGCCTCCGGGAAAGCCTGTGCAACACCGTGGTCAGTGATCGCCACAGCCTTGTGTCCCCACTCAAAGGCACGTTTGACGATCTCACCTGCACCTGTCACTCCGTCCATATCAGACATATTTGTGTGCAGATGCAGTTCTACACGCTTTGTTTCGGCGTTATCAACTACTTTGATTTTTTCAGCCGTGCCGATCGAACGGGCATTCAGCACAAGCTCCTTTGCAAATGGGTCAAACTCAACATTGCCCTCTGCAATTATGGTCGTTCCCTTTTTAAGACCGTCAAGCACCTTGGTCGTGTTGAGGTCGTTAAACACTTTTATGTTGCAGGAGCCTGTGTAATCGGTGGCAAGTATATTGAAAATATTCTTATCACCCGAACGGGTAGTTCTTTTTTCAATGCTGAACACATCGCCCCAAACGACTATTTTTCCGCTGTCATCCGATATTTTTTCCATCGGCATCGGAGCTGATCTTATCGTTCTTCCGTACAGCGGTTTACAGCATTGCAGATTTATCTGTGGATAGAGGGATTCACCCTCACGAATCTCCACAAGCTCCACTTTTGCCTGTTTGCGTTGTTCGTCTCTTTCCTTGGTTTCTTCGGCTTCTATTGCGTAGGTCTGAGCTATGGCAACAGCCTCTTGACGTTCAACAGTTCTTTGTACAAGCTTCTGTTCTTCTATATAGCTCTCGCTTTCCGCCTGTACTTCTGTAACACCGTCAATAGCCACCGAGATATCAAGACCGAACTGCTGCTTAACGAGGTCGGAGAACTCCTTATCAAACTTTTTCAGCTTTAAAAGATTTCCTCCGCCGTGCTTCAAGGTGACTGTGAATACGTTGTTGCTGAAAGCCGTGTCACAGTCCTTGAAGGTACCGTTTAGGGCAGGTATACGCTCCTTCATTATTGAAAGCAGGTAATCAAAGCAATGCGTGCCAAAAGCAGACGGCTTGAACCTTGGGACGATTTTTACATGGTTCAGCTGTAGCTTTGAGTTCATCAGTTCATCGCTGAGACAGTTTATTTCCTTTTGAGGAACAAAGCGATCACAGCTTATTGTAAACAGGAGCGAGCGGTTATTTTTATTTATAACAATATTTTCTACACCGGAATCGGAAATATCCGTACTGAGTACATCTGTGCTTATGTATTGTGAAAAAATAGCTTTAACTGTATTCATTTGCACACTTTCTTAAAGTTTTTCAATTTCTTTCATCAGGGCGTCGATCAGCTTGTCTTCGGGAACCTTGGCGATTATCTCTCCCTTTTTGAAGATCAGACCCATCTTGTCACCGCCTGCAATACCGATATCGGCTTCCCTGGCTTCTCCGGGACCGTTGACTATGCACCCCATAACTGCTACCTTTATGTTTTTGCGACAGTCCTTCAGGCGTTCCTGAACCTCATTGGCAATTCCTATGAGATCTATTTTTGTTCTTCCGCAGATGGGACAGGACACAAACTGAACTCCGTCCCACATATCAAGGGATTTCAGAATATCCCTTGCGGCATATATCTCTCTGACAGGGTCGGCTGTAAGACTGACTCTCACAGTGTCACCTATCCCCTTTATCAGCAAAGCACCCAAGCCGGCAGCGGATTTTATGATTCCCATTCGCTCCGTACCTGCTTCTGTCACACCGAGGTGCAGAGGATAATCACACTGCTGTGAGGCAAGCTCGTATGCCTCTACCATATTTTTAACGGAAGAACTTTTCATTGAAAGAACTATGTCGTTAAAATCAAATTTTTCAAGCAGGGAGGCGTGGTACAAAGCACTGTCGCACAGAGCCTGAGCCGTGGGGCTTCCGTATTTTTCGAGGATAGATTTTTCAAGCGAGCCTGAATTGACTCCTATTCTAATTGGTATATTTTTGTTTGCACAGGCAGACGCCACGGCTTTTACGTGGCTGTCATCACCGATATTGCCCGGATTTATCCTGATCTTGTCAACACCTGCCGACACCGATTCAAGTGCCAGCTTGTAATTGAAATGAATATCAGCCACTACGGGAATGGTGATATTTTCTTTTAAAGCAGATATCAGCTTTACCGCTTCCATATCGGGAACTGCGGCTCTCACGGTGTCACAGCCTGCTTTTTCAAGAGCCTGAGCCTGCTTTACGCTGTCTGTAATGTTGTGGGCAGGAACATTGAGCATTGACTGAATTGATACCCTCGCTCCTCCGCCTATCAGGACGTTGCCTGCTTTGACCTGTCTTTTGCTTGCCATAAGATTCACCTGCAAAATTTAGAATAATTTTATTATATCACTCACCGTGATAACCGCCATCAAGGTAAGGAGCAATGCCATACCGATACCGTTTACTATAGCTTCGGCTTTTCTGGGAAGTGCCTTCCCCCTGATCGCTTCTACTACCAGGAAAACAAATCGACCGCCGTCCAACGCCGGGAACGGAAGCATATTGAACAGACCGAGGTTGATGGTTATTATCATCATTATATAGAGTATGCGGTTTACCGCCTCACCAAAGCCGGCTGTTTTCAGTCCCTCTGAGGCTACCTGTGACACGGCTGACGCTATGCCAACGGGACCCGACATCTCTTTAAAGCCAAATTTGCCCGTCAGCAGTCCGCCAAGGCTTGCATATATCATCTTGCAAGCCGAAACAGTCTGTTTAAATGTCTGCGAAAGCACTGAGCCGACTGTTTTTTCGATAGGTTTAACGTAGAAATCTATTGCAACCTTTGGCTCAGGGTCATCACTTGTGGTATAGGTATAGAACTGAACATCTTCAAGTGTGACTTCTTCACCGTTTCTTTCAACCGTAACATCTGCGATAAAGCGTTTTCTTGTCTTTTTTACCGCTATTTTTTCTATATTGGAATTTTTAACACTGCACAGCTCGTCAATTTTTTTGCAGCCATCAGTGTACAGCTTGGCGGCAGCTTCCTTGTCAGTGGTTTTGGTTATTTTATCCGCCGTATCTGCAAGGAGCTTCTCAAGATTTTTGATGACCTTATCATCCTTGACGGGATTATTTTTGTCATTTACTATATTAACGCAGTGCTTGAAAAGTGAGTTGCAACAGTCCTGCTTGTATATGGCAAGCGTATCTCCGTCCACCTCTTTCAGCTCGGCGGTGGCTATCGGAAAGCTGAAATCCATACTGTCGGATACGCCGTATCCGTTAATTGCAGTGATTATGTCACCTTTTTCAAGACCTGTATTCGCAGAAAACGAGGTTGCCGGGAATGAGGATATCTGTGTGGAGCTGTAGGCATCCTCCTGAACAACTATACAGAACATCATCACTATACCCAGAATGATATTCATTGTTGCACCTGCGATCACGATTATCATTCGCTTCCAGACCTTTGCATTGTTGAATGCCCTTGGCTCGGGGGAATCCTCGTCCTCTCCCTCCATAGCACAGAAACCGCCTATCGGGAAGGCTCTTAACGAATACTTTGTTTCACCCTTGCCGAATGAGAAAATCTTGGGTCCCATACCGAGGGCAAACTCGTTGACTTTTACTCCGCTCTTTTTTGCGGCAATAAAGTGTCCCAGCTCGTGCAGAAATATTATAAGCTCAAAAAGCAGAACACCTATAATAATCAGTGCAGCCGTTGTCAATACTGAACTAATTTTGATCTCCCCCTACCGTTTTTGTTACGTACTCTCTGGCATTGATATCCGCTTCGAGTACATCATTTACTGTTTCAACAGGCATTACCTTAACATTATCAAGTGCCGAAGAAACAAGCTCACCTATTTCAAGGAATTTGATTTTTCCGTCTCTAAACAGCTTGTTGGCTACCTCGTTGGCTCCGTTGGCTATGGCAGGGGCTGTACCGCCGATATCAATAGCTTTTTTGCAGGCTGACAGACACTTGAAGGTATCATAATCCGGCTTTCCGAAGGTAAGTGTGGCAACCTCCGAGAGATCCAGCTGTTTAACCGGACTTTCAAACCTTTGAGGGTATGTAATGGCATACTGGATCGGTATCCTCATATCGGGGACTCCCAGCTGT
>CACYCD010000136.1 GCA_902772755.1 uncultured Ruminococcus sp. | reverse complement strand
GTATAACGTCTGTTCATAGCTTTTAGTATGCGGTCACTTCCGCACTGGAACGGAAGATGAAGGTGCGGTGAGATCTTCGGGTTTTCAGCTATAACGTCAATAAGCTCCTTGGAAGCGTCCTTCGGGTGTGAGGTCATGAAGCTGAGCCAGAAGTCGCCTTCAAGCTCGCCGATACTTCTGAGCAGCTCCGGAAAGCTTGTCTTTTCTTCAAGCCCCTTGCCGTAGGAATTGACATTCTGACCGAGCAGGGTAATATCACGGCAGCCACTGATTATCATCTCACGGGCTTCTGCGATTATATGCTCTTTTCTGCGACTTCTCTCCCTGCCTCTTACATAGGGAACGATGCAGTAGGTGCAGAAGTTGTCACAGCCGTACATTATGGACAGCCAACCCTTGAACGTGCCGTCACGCTTTATCGGTATTCCCTCATAGATCTTTTTGTCGTCATTGTCACGCTGATATACTCTCTTCCCCGTGAAAAGTGCTTCATAATACAGCTTGGGAAAGTTTTGCAGTGAATGAGTGCCAAACACCAGCGACACAAAGGGAAAGCTTCGGTACATTCTTTCGGCAATGTGCTTTTGCTCCATCATACAGCCACACAGGGCAATGAGTATCTGCGGATGCTTCTTTTTCAAGCTTTTCAAGGCACCGACATTGCCGAACACCCTATCCTCTGCATGCTCACGCACGGCACAGGTGTTGAACAAAATAAAATCGGCATCGTCGGGCGAATCGCAAAAATCAAAGCCTGCCACACTGAGCATACCCTTGATTTTTTCACTGTCTGCCACATTTTGCTGACAGCCGTAGGTGTGGATAAACGCAAGCGGCTTATCTCCCCTCTTTCGCACATTCATCAGCTCATTTATAAGATGAAGGTAATGCTCCTGCGTTTGAAAGAAATCGGTATTTGAAAAATCAAGACTGCTCAAAATCATTCTCCATTCCTTACAAAAGAATATTATCTTGTATATTGTATCATAATATGTCTTTTTTTTCAATATCAAATTATTGATACTTGTAAAAATAGTCGGGAGTTCCGCCGACAAGCACAGTTTCACTTATCTGATATTCACCGTTTATTGTCATATTTTCCATTTTTTGCACGGTTATGAACACCATCTCGGCAGAAACCTGCATATTGACCCTGTGGACGGTCTGATTTATGCCTGTCGAATGGAAGGTACTTTTCAGTTTTACCTTAACCGCTCCCGTGATGTCGTAGGAAAATGGAATATCGGGACCCATTCCCGACAGAAACGACAGCTCAAACAGATCACCCAAGGGGATATCTATTTTTCCTTCTACCAAATTATCCAGCTTATCCTGAAATTTCTTTTGAAATTCCGCCTCCAGCCTGTTCAGCTCCTTGGTGTTCACCCTGAGTGAAGCAGGGCTGTTTGCCGAGTCTGATTTTATCAGCAGAGAATCATAGTTATAATTGCTCCCCGATGTGATATCCTGCACAGTTTCAGAGAATTTCTGCTCCACCACTACCTTGGTGCGGTTGATTATCAACCTGTCCTGAAGCGGTTTTAAATAACCTTCCACAGCGTAGATAAGTACACACAACGCCACCGTAAGTATAAGGACTATGAACCTTCCGGACCTTCTTCTGCGATATCGTGCAAGCAAAAAAACACCCCCGCAATATAATATCGCAGGGATGCAGAATTGTTATGGTTATTTCTGAGATATCAGAGTTATGACATCAGATCGTCTTCGCCTAAATGCTCGTCATGCTCACAGCCACAGTCACAGCCTTCTTCATGCTCGTCCTCGTCAAAGACATCGGAAAAGTCAAATTCAAGGGTAGCACCACACTCGGGGCAATCCATCTCACCCTGCATAAGCTCGTCCTCTTCAACATAGAGCTTGTTGTTGCAGTTTGGACAGGTGACTTCATAGATCGGGTTTTCGTCATCGTCCTCACAGCCACAGCCACACTTGTCGTCACCGCTGTTTTCAACAAGAGCGTCCTCAAGCTCACAAAGCTCCTCGTCGATCTCCTCTATCATATCGGCAGCTTCATCATAAAGCTCGCCAAGCTCCTGAACCTCCTGAGCCATATCCTCAAGAAATTCTATGATCTTTTTAAGTACCTTAACTCCGTCCTTGCTTTCGTCAAGGTCAAGTCCTTCGGCATAGCCCTTGATGTATGCGATCTTTTCTGTAAGTTCCATAATTATGCCCTGCCCATATATTCGCCTGTTCTGGTGTCGATCTGAATAACTTCACCCTCATCGATGAAGAGCGGCACCTTGATCTCTGCACCTGTTTCAAGAGTTGCAGGCTTGGTTGCGTTGGTTGCTGTATCTCCCTTAAAGCCGGGGTCAGTCTTTGTGACCTTAAGCTCAACAAAGTTCGGGGGTTCAACACCAAACACATTGCCCTTGTAGGAGAGGATCTTGCAGACCATATTTTCCTTTACAAACTTAAAGGAATCTCCGAGAACGCTTGCACTGATCGGGATCTGCTCCCAAGTCTCTGTATCCATAAAGTAATACAGACCGCCGTCCTCATAGCTGTACTCCATATCCTTTCTCTCGATAAAAGCTGTGGGGTACTTGTCGTTGGGGTTGAAAGATTTTTCAACCACTGCACCTGTAATTACATTCTTGTACTTTGTTCTTACAAAGGCGGCACCCTTGCCGGGCTTTACGTGCTGGAACTCAACTACCTGCACAACCTGTCCGTCCATTTCAAAAGTAACGCCGTTTCTGAAATCACCTGCTGAAATCATTGGTAATCCTCCTAAAATTTGCTGGTGGCAAGTGTCTGCCACTGTCTGACACCTATATTATACATTTATTTCGATAAAAATGCAACCTATTTTTTATTCAGAGTGTAATAAATTCTTTTGGAAGCGTGGCAAAGCTCCTGCAGCCGTTTTTTGTCACTGCCACAGTGTCCTCTATCCTTACTCCGAACCTGTCGGGAATATAAATCCCCGGCTCAACGGTTATGACCATTCCCTCTTGAAGCACGGTGCTGTCACGGTGGCTCGCATAGGGTTTTTCGTGGATATCAAGTCCCACTCCGTGTCCTGTGGAGTGACCGAAACAGCCCTTAAAGCCGTTTTCATAGATATAGTCACGGGCTATCCTGTCTATCTC
>CACYCD010000135.1 GCA_902772755.1 uncultured Ruminococcus sp. | reverse complement strand
AAAAACGGCATCTTCCCTGTTGACGACATCACAAGAGAATACTGCAAAGACAGATTCCAGGGTACGCCCGTTGAGTATGTGGCTGACGAGGACGCAGAGTATGACGAGGTGTACACAATAGATCTTTCCGAGATACGTCCCACGGTTGCATTCCCTCATCTTCCCGAAAATACAAGGACAGTTGACGAGATAGGCGAAACAGAGGTAAAGATAGATCAGTGCGTCATCGGCTCCTGCACAAACGGCAGGATCTCCGACCTCAGAGCCGCCGCAGAGATATTCAGGGGCAGACACATCGCCAAGGGTGTACGCTGTATCATCTTCCCCGGAACTCAGCAGATCTGGAAGCAGGCTATGCACGAGGGACTGTTTGACATCTTTATTGATGCCGGAGCGGTAGTTTCTACACCCACCTGCGGACCGTGTCTGGGCGGACATATGGGCATACTCGCCTCGGGAGAGAAGGCTGTTTCCACCACAAACCGAAACTTTGTCGGCAGAATGGGACACGTTGACAGCGAGGTATATCTGGCTTCTCCTGCGGTTGCCGCAGCTTCCGCTGTTAGGGGTTACATCATCGACCCCGCAAAACTTGACTGAGGAGGAACACAATGAACGCACACGGCATAGTACATAAGTACGGAGATAATGTTGACACAGACGTTATCATACCTGCAAGATACCTCAACACTTCTTCTCACAGTGAGCTTGCCGCCCACTGTATGGAGGATATCGACAAGGATTTTGTCAAGAACGTAAGGCAGGGCGACATCATCGTTGCCGAAAAGAACTTTGGCTGCGGTTCTTCACGTGAGCACGCTCCCATCGCTATCAAGGCTTCGGGCGTAAGCTGTGTCATAGCCTCCACCTTTGCACGCATCTTCTACAGAAACTCCATAAACATCGGTCTGCCCATTCTTGAATGTGACGAGGCAACAAAGGATATCAAGAGCGGTGACACCGTTTCAGTCAATTTTGACACAGGAGTTATCACCAACGAAACCACGGGAAAAACCTATCAGGCAGAGCCTTTCCCTGAGTTTATCCAGAACATCATAGCCAAGGGCGGTCTGATCAATTCCATTATGAATAAATAATTACCAATCCCAAAAGAAAAGGAGAAGAACATTATGAAAAAGTCAGCAAGTCTATTTCTGGTTGCAGTTATTGCATTGTCAGCTTTGGTATTTTCTTCAGGCTGTAAGAAGGTAAACGAGGTTGACCTTGCCAAGTATGTGCAGTACACCGGCTTCAGCGGTTTTGCTTCAATCGAGGAAAAGCCCGTTATCGATAAATATGATGAGACCCTTGAAAAGCTGAAAAAAGCACGTAAGGACGCTCGTGAGGACGATGACGATGATGCCTATGAGGAGGCAAAGGAAAAAATATCCGACCTCAAGGACCTCTACAAGGCTCTCAGTCTTGTAAAGTTCAAGCTCGTAAAGGGTGAGAACGGCAAGCTCGCAAACGGCGACAAGATCAAGATCAAGGCAAAGTACAACTCCGAAAAGCTTGAAAAGTATGAGGTGAAATTCACGGCAGATGAATTTGAACTCAAGGTCAAGGGTCTTGAAGAAAAAGAGATCATAGACGCTTTTGCCGAGGATACCTTCAAGCCCGAATACAGCGGTCTTGACGGTGACGGAAGCTGTTACATCAAATCCTACGATGTACCCGAAAAGAACGTGACTGTTTACTACTCACTTGACAAGAGCAGTGACCTGTCAAACGGCGACACCATCAAGGTAACTGCCACGATCTACGACAACAATTTTATGCTCAAGGACGGCGAGGACGACGGTCTGACTGCCACTACCACAATCACTGTTGCCGGTTTGGGAGAGATCCCCGAAAAACTTGACGGTGTGGATACCTCAGCAGTTGATGAAAAATATCTTGATAAGATCTCCGGCGAGTCAAAGATAGCAGAGAGACTTACAGATAAGGGCTATGCATTCAGACTCTATGATGAGGATCTCCGCTATGCTTCCTTAAAGATACTCAAAGCAAGCGATATCAAGGTTGAAAAGAAGATATACGGCTACAAAAATTCCACAGACGGAAAATCAATGGTTTACGGCATCATCTATTCTCAGGACGTTGAAGTCAAGGTGATAGACCCCTCCTACAGCAGTAAGCTCAAAAAAGGTGCAGAAACAAAATCCACCGCCTACTACCTTGCATATATGAACAGCAACCTTATGGTCAGCGACAAAAAGCTGGTTATCCGTGACGAGGATTATTACTATATCTCAACCAGCCTCGGCTTCAAGTCTGCCGATGACGCTATAAAGGATATCAAGGATTACTACAGCACCTACGAGTTCACAACTCTTGAAGCAACTGAGGAAACTACAGAGCCTGCAACAGAGGCTGCCACGGAGGCTGAAACAGTGACCGAAACAGCTACAGAAGCTACAACCGAGATTGCAACAGAGAGTGAAACTCAGACAGCCACCGCAGCAACAACAGAATCCGCAACCAAGGCAACCGAAAAAACCACCGAGCCTTCAAAGAAAGAAAAAAAGACAGAAAAGAAAACTCAAAAAACAACTAAAAAAGCAAAGAAAGCTGCTTGATTAAACAAAAGCACTTCTGACACAAACATCAGAAGTGCTTTAGTTATATAATGAATGACAGGAGAAAAAGATGATCGATTTTAAAAACAGCAAGTATTTCAAACTTAAACAGACCGACAACGAGGACGGCATTAAGCTGGTACAGCCCCTGCTTATCGACGGCGAGGAGGTGCTCTACACCTACAAGGGAATAAGGGACTGCGTTATCTTCACAAACAAGCGTGTCATCTCCGCAAACCTGCAGGGTGTGACCGGCAAAAAATGTGACTTCACCTCCCTGCCCTACTCAAAAATAACCACCTTCTCCGTTGAAACCTCAGGCGTGTTCGACTTCGACAGCGAGCTGCAGCTCTGGTTCAGCGGCGTAGGCATAGTAACCTTCGAGTTCACCGGCAGAAGCAACATAACCCACATAGGAAAAATAATAGCCTCCTACGCACTGTAAATTTTAAAAATCGGCTGTGAAGAAATGAAGCTTTCTTCACAGCCGTATTTTTATAATACTGTTTTGGCTTTTCCGCCGAACGGGTGAGCCTTTGCATAATCGGCAGCAGCCTGCCCGATCTCTTCAAGCGACATATCTTCAAACTTATCCTGCCGCCATTTGGTATAGTCTGTATTTTCGATATTTTTATCCGTAATTTCAATATCCGTGATCATACAAATCCCACCGTTTCTTCACAGCCATTTTTTT
>CACYCD010000134.1 GCA_902772755.1 uncultured Ruminococcus sp. | reverse complement strand
CTTGGCAAGCTCACGAAGCTTAGGAGTTCTCACCCCGATGATGCTGTCCTTATCGACAGTCGGTATGAGCTTGCTCTGAAAATCACGGTAGCCTGTGTCCTGATTTTCAAAAAGTGCTCCTAAAATTCTTTCCTGTAACATAGATAGACCTCAAAAAACCCGCAGAAGCACTGCGGGCTGATAAAATTATTTTTTCTTTGATTTTGAAGCGGAAGCTGTTTTGGGCTGAGCCGCTGCCTTGTTTCCGAGAAGTATCTTGAGCAGAAAGAGTACTCCGAGCAGAAGAACAATTGATATGCCCAGAACAGCAAATACATTCTGAACAAAGCCTGAAATAAGATAGCCTACAGCAGAAACACCTGCTACTGTCATAGCGTAGGGGAGCTGAGTGGAAACGTGGTTCACGTGGTCGCACTGAGCACCCGTCGATGCCATAATCGTTGTATCGGAAATCGGTGAGCAGTGGTCACCGCAGACCGCACCTGCAAGACAGGCTGACATACAAACAATGACAATTCCGGGTACACCGCTGTCGCCTGCTGCTTTGATCTGACCTTCAAAAACAGTGAGGACGATGGGAATAAGTATGCCGAACGTACCCCAGGAGGTGCCGGTCGCAAAGGATAGACCAACGGCAACAGCAAAGAGAAGCACGGGCAGAAGCACCTGAACACCTGTTGCGTTTTCAACAATACCCTTTACAAACTCGCCTGCCTCCAGATTGCCGGTGACGGTTTTAAGCGTCCAGGCGAATATCAGAATCAGGATAGCAGGAACCATCTGCTTAAAGCCGGCAGGGATAGCGTCCATACACTCATTAAAAGAAAGTACACGTCTGCACAGGAAGAAAACGATTATTATGAGCAATGCACCGATAGAGCCGAGAGAAAGCCCGTAGGAGGCATCACAGTTGGCGAACGCATCAATAAAGCCTTCCCCCTCAAACAGACCGCCGGTGTAGAGCATACCCAAAACACACATAATTATGAGGATAACAACGGGAATCACTAGATCAATGACCTTGCCCTTCGAGTGGGAGGGAGCATCGTCAGCCGCATAAACGGTGTTGCGAGTGGTAAAGAGATCACCGTTCTTTGCGTTACGCTCGTGAGTTCTCATAGGACCGTAGTCGATGTTCGTTAAAGCGATGAACACTACCATTATAAGTGTGAGCAGGGCATAGAGGTTGTAGGGAATTGTGCTGATGAATAGCTGTATTCCGTTGACCCCCTCGATCTTGTCGGCATAACTGCTGACAGCGGCTGCCCATGAGGAGATGGGAGCAATGATACAAACGGGAGCTGCGGTAGCGTCAATGAGGTAGGCAAGCTTTGAGCGTGACACCTGATGCTTGTCAGTCACGGGACGCATAACAGAGCCTACAGTCAGACAGTTGAAATAGTCGTCAACAAAGATCAGCACGCCCAGCACAAAGGTGGAGATGGTTGCACCTGCTCTTGTCTTGATGTGCTTTGACGCCCACTCACCGTAGGCACGGCTGCCGCCTGCCCTGTTCATCAGAGAAACCACAACACCCAGCACAACGAGGAATACAAGTATGCCGACGTTGTAGCTGTCTGCAATGTTGGCGATTATTCCGTCCTGAACAACAGTGTCGTACATCTTTGCAAATGTTGCACCGAAAGCATAGATGAATCCGCCCTCATTCATAAAGTGGGAGATGTCCACGGCAGACAGGGCATAGATGATACCGCCCGACAAAACGCCGATAAACAGAGAGGAGTAGACTTCCTTGGTGATAAGAGCCAATCCGATCGCAACAATTGGAGGCAACAACGACCACATTGAACCGATCGCATCGGTGATTGGTGCCTGTGTACAGCAGATAATGATGTATACCACTATGCACAGGATGAAAATAATATTTTTCAAATATTTTTTCATTGTTTCGTCTTCCTTCTTATAAATTTTTTTATCAACGGAGTGATATTCACCTGTGCGAATATCACTGCCGAAAATACCAAGCAGCAGCCTGAAAATTCCTTTGCGGTAAGCTGTTCATTGAGTATGACCCAGCCCGAAAGTACCGCAAAGACAGACTCAAGGCTCATAAGTAGGGTGGCAAGCGTAGGCTCGGTGTATCGCTGTCCGATTATCTGCAGGGTGTAAGCCACACCGCAGGACATTATGCCGGCATACAGAATAGAAAAATTTGCCTCGATTATCCTGTCGACCCTGGGCTGTTCAAAGATGAACATACAGATCAGCATAATACAGCCTGCGGTAAGAAACTGTATGCAAGCCATCACCATACCGTCTGCACCTCGTTCGAGAAAGCGGTCTATCACAATGATGTGACAGGCAAAGAACACCGCACAGATCAGCGTGAGAAGGTCTCCGAGATTTATCGAAAATCCCTCTTTTATACACAAAAAATAAAAACCGCAGACAGCAAGCAAAACGCAGAACCATATCTTGATCGGGTGCTTTTTGCCGAGGATAAGCTCGATAAGCGGAACACAGATGACGTAAAGTGCCGTTATAAATCCCGATTTTCCTGCGGTGGTGTACACGATGCCGAACTGCTGCAAAGAGCTTGCTATGCACAGTGCCAAGCCGCAGCACACTCCGCCCAAAGCGGTGATCTTTACATCGACTGCCCGGTAGTCCGGTGAGCGTCTTGCGGTCAGCTTGAAGAAAAATATAACGGGTATCAGCACCAAACCGCCGATTATCGTGCGAATCGCATTGTAGGTGAAGGGCTGTATGTACT
>CACYCD010000133.1 GCA_902772755.1 uncultured Ruminococcus sp. | reverse complement strand
GTTATGTCGGCGTATTCTTCGTATTTGGGCATACGCTGTTCATACACATCGTCAAGGGTCTCGCCCTCACGCATAGCTACCCCTCTGGTGGCGAGATTATTTATCCTTGCTTTGATGTTCTCAAGCGAAACCTTGATGAACACCACTATGCCCTGATTTTTGAGGTTTTTCATAGCACTTTCGGAAAAGACCATAGATCCTCCCGTAGCGACCACGGTGTTTTCGATTTTGAGAGCTTCGCCGATCAGGCTTTCGATTCGCAGAAGCTCGTCAACACCCTTCCTGTCGATTATGTCCTGTAGAGTGGAATTTTCGTGTTCGCAAATCAGCAGATCGGTATCTGCAAAACGAAAGCCAAGCTCCTTTGCAAGCAGAACACCCACGGTGCTTTTGCCGCAGCCGGGCATACCTATAAGAATGACGTTTTTCATCTTACAGATCTCTGAGGTTGAGGGTGTCGGCTCCGGATTTTTTCAGTGTACGCTGTGAGGTAAGCACGATGACCCTATCGCCCTTCTTGACAAGACCGGTTTCAAGAGCTTTCTGACGGCTTTGAAGATTGATCTCCTCAATGGTGTTCATACGCTGACCGAGAATAGGGGTGATTCCCCAGTAAAGACACAGCTTTTTGCAGACCGCTTCATCGGTGACAACGGCAATGATGGGACATTTCGGGCGGTAGTGTGCCATAATTCTTGGCACGTGACCTGTTGTTGATTCAACGATAATAGCCTTTGCACCGATATTATCGGCAATTCGCTTTGCACTTGAACAAAGATTTTGTCTGAGACTTGAACCTACCTCGTAGGTGGCGATGAGAGATTCAAGATTTGAAAATTCCCTGTGTGCCTCGGCTTCCTCGCAGATAGCAGAGAGAGCTTTGACACTTTCAACAGGGTACATACCTGCGGCGGATTCACCGCTCAGCATTACTGCGGAGGTGCCGTCATAGACAGCGTTGGCAACGTCCGAAATCTCTGCACGGGTGGGACGAGGGCAGGTAGTCATACTTTCAAGCATCTGAGTAGCGGTGATGACGAATTTGCCACGGAGTACGGACTTGAAGATAAGTGACTTCTGGATCTCAGGCAGTTCCATAAACGGGATCTCAACACCCATATCACCACGGGCTACCATGATCCCGTCAGATTCATCAAGAATGTTGTCTATATCGTCAACACCCGATTGATTTTCGATCTTTGAGATGATCCCGATATGCTCGCCGCCGATAGACTCCACATAGTCTCTGAGCGTGCGTACATCGTCGGCATTTCTGACAAAGGAGGCGGCGATCACATTTATCCCCATTCTCAGACCGAAGGCGATATCCTCTCTGTCCTTTGCACTGACAAAGGGCATATTGATGTGGTAGCCGGGCATATTTATGCTCTTTCGGCTGCCCAGGATTCCGCCGACCAGAACCTCGCAGACGATCCTGTCGTCAAAAACCTCCTTGACCTTCATCTGGATCTTGCCGTCGTCAAGCAGCATAATGAGGTTATCCGGGCAGTTCTTCTGCAGCTTTTTAATAAGCTTTGGATAGCTTATGGAAACACCCTCGGCGGTGCCGGTGGTTTCGTCTCGATAGAGGCAGAAGGTCTGACCCTCGGTGATCTCAACACTTCCGCCCTGGATGTGACCTATCCGCACCTCGGGACCCTTGGTATCCAGCAGCAGGGCAACGTTTTTTCCGCTCTCGGCAATAGCTTCCTTAACGATGTTAAAGGTTTCTTCCATCTCCTCATATTTACCGTGCGACATATTGAAACGGGCACAGTTCATTCCTGCATCTATCATCTTAAGGATAGTTTCCTTGTTGTTGCAGGCAGGACCTATCGTACATATAATTTTTGTCTGTCTCATATTGACCTCCGATATAAATTACGTTATAATAATTGTATCACGGTATCGGAATATAAGCAAGAATTATTTGCGGTATACAGCAAATAATTCTTTAAAAATACTCATTAAAATTGAGTGAGAAGAAAACGTTACACTTTACAAATAGAACAATATTTGTTTACTGTTTGTTCATAAACACGGTATTTTTATAGATTATGACCGAATTTCCTAAGTATTACCTACAAAAATATTGTCTGTATTTTGGTGAAAAAATGAATTGCAATTTTTTGTATGATATGGTATTATAATATCAGCAGATAGATAGGCGGACAGGATATATCAATCATCAGCTGTCAATATCCGGTCCCGTTTCTGTCTACGATCATATTTCAAATTTTTTACAAAGGTAGGTAAAAGTAATGACAAAAATGGTTAAGCAGAGCAAGAAAGGTTTCACACTCGTAGAGCTCGTAGTTGTAATTGCTATCCTCGCAATTCTCGCAGCTATCGCTATCCCCGTTATCTCCAACACAATCAACTCTTCCAAGAAGAGCGGTGCAGCTTCCGACGCTCAGACTCTTGAGCTGGCTCTCAAAGAGGCAGATGCTCAGATCGTTGCAGGCGACAAGTCCAAGTACACAGGCACACTTGCTACAACAACAGTTGCTGACGTTTCCAAGTCCAAGTCTCTCAAGGTTCCCGGAACAGTTGAGGCAGGTAAGACATACTATCTCGTATGGACAAAGGACGAGAAGTGCATCTATGCTGACGCTAAG
>CACYCD010000132.1 GCA_902772755.1 uncultured Ruminococcus sp. | reverse complement strand
GAATGTAGGATATTATTTTCAGAAAGTGTGATTTACCGCTTCCAAAGAAGCCTGAGATCCACACGCCCATTTTATCGGTTGTTCCGGTGACACCCCTCTTATAGTTTGAGAAAAAGGTTGCAAAATGCTTTTGCAGTTCTTTTGTTACAACTTATTCTTCAAGTTCCTGCTTGATGTTTTCGTTCTCTGCCTGACCGACCTTGATTACACCCTTTAAATTACGGTCAATAGATTTGGCGAATATGTCCTTGATAATCATAGTGTCCTCCTGCTCTATACCAATTTAAAAGCCCGATAGTAGTTATCGTCTTTGATCTCGTTAAATAACACTAATTCCTGTCCGTCATACTTGCCCGGATAGAAAAGTACAACGGGTACTTTGTCTATCACCAAATGCAAATTGTTCAGAACTGTGTGTGAGCGAATGATCGGATAACATTTTCCGATGCCTGTAATAAAGATGATCGCTTTATCAGGCGTATGCTCCTTAATATAATTGACTATCATTCCGTCGGTAGAGTTTACCTTCATCAAATTTGCAATGGCACTGTTGACTTTTTGAAAGCCTTTTTTCTGCTCAATGGAATAGCATTTGTCCAAGTATTTCTTGTTTTCGAGAATCTCGATCATAATGTCGTATAAATCAAATACTACGATTTTATATTCATCATCGCTGTTCTCGTTACGCTTTTGTATGTAATGTATCCGTTCTCGTACATACAATTCTTCCTCGGCAGGATAGTCAAAGATGTAGTAACCTACCTCGTTACCCAACCCACGGTTTTCTCTGAATTTCGGGTCTGTGATTTTTTTCTCGGCTAAATCCAAGCGTTCATCCAAATAGCTCATAATCAATACTCTCCTGTTACAGCCTTGACTATGGCTGCTTCTCCGTGCGATTATTCTTTTGCAAAATCACGGAAATCGATTTTTGGTAAAAGCGGAATAATGCTTCATATAATATGGAGGTCGAGCAGACAATAGAGGTTTGTTATGTTTCTTTTCATAAATTAAGTATATATTATGTTACCCAATTTTGTTAATTATGAGAGCCGGTTCCGTGGCTTGACAATGAGTGCTGTTTTATGATATAGTTATTTTGCATAAATGTATTCCAAGCACAGATAGCAGCGAGGAATGAAAAGGAGGTATTATACAATGAAAAAGCTGAAGAATGCGTTGAGTTTTATGCTGGCGATTGTGGTGCTTTTCGGCACGTTACCGGTTATTGATACGCCTGTATCGGCTGTTTCAACCAATGATCCATCGTCCGGGTATGATATGACTATTGATTTTAGCTACAAGGATAAGTATGCCAAGCCCGAAGATGCGATGGCAGGCGAAATCAATGAGGGTTTTGAGATCACCGGCACAAAAAGCTCGGGTTCCGATTGGATCACTGTCAGCAAGGATGTTATGGGGTGGCAGAAGAACGGTGACTTTTTCCGCCGTGCTCTCGAACATACCGACAGTAAAACAAAATATATCGTGCTTCAAAGCGACCAGACCGAGACAATCAAAAAGAAGGTTTGGGAGCCTATCGAAATAAGCAACGATGTTGTTCTTGATCTCAACGGCTATGAGATCAAGCTCAGCGATAATTACAACGCTGACGGCGAAAAGCAACGAAAAGAGGTTTTTGCACATTCAAGCACAATGTTCAACATTATAGATGGTGCGACCCTCACTATTATTGACTCAAGTATGAAGAAAACCGCCGACGGAAAGGGTACAGGCTCGATCTTTGCCGATGGCAGAATGATCGACCCTTATAAGCATTATTACAAATACTACACCCACCGTGATATTTTTCATGTAGACAGCGGAAATCTTGTAATTTACGGCGGGCATTTTCAGGCAGGACGTACTAAGGTTCAGAAGAAAAAGAACTTTTCATGGAATAAGCTCAAGACGGTGATCGGTGACACTGTTTCTCTTGGAGTAAGCATCTATGAATACGCTACGGGTATCAGCTCGGCGAAGGCTGCTCTGGATGATGTTCAGGCTTCCTTTGATAAAGCACTTGACTCCGTTAAGGAGGGTGAAGCTGATGTTGATAACGCACTATCAGCCGCTAAGGGTGCTTCGGATTTGACTACCGAAAAGCAGAAGAAGGGCGATGACAGCTCGGTAGCCAAGGAGCAAAAGCAAAACAATCCCACCGATGATAAAAAGGCTTCTGCAAGCAAGACCGATGAGGAGACCGGTAACGGCAGAAACGAGACTGTTGACGAGAAAAACAAACGACGCAACGATGAAGAAGCCAAGGACGGAAAGAACAAGGAAGGTGAAAACAAAGCCTCCAAGGATAAAGCCTCCAAGGACGACAAGAATACCAAGATCGCTGCTGCCAAGAATGCTGTTGCAGGCTCGGTGCTTGACAAGGATAAAATCTCGGATATGACCGACAAAGCGTTTGCTTTTGCCGAGGGTGTAGCAGGTCTGTTCGGCAGTAAGGGTGCGATCATGGAAACCGTATGGGGCACTCCCGTTAAGGTAGGCTCTGAGGGTACATTTGTTTCTTATGGTGGCTGTTACACAGGCTATGGTTCCGACCAGCTTATGCGTAATGCTGTCGTTGAGGTCACACGTCCCAAAAACTCCAAAAAGGGTGGCAAGGCTTATATTTTTGACGGCACCTTTGAGGGCAAGGCAGGTGCTAATGTGTTCAATATTACTCGTGTGGCTCGCTATCTCAAAAACGGAAAAATCATAACCGATGATATCAAAAAAGCTATTTCCCCGGGTTATTATACCGACGAGAACGGTGTTCGCAAACAGCTTGCTTATATAGTAGGAATGGCTAACAACGACGGCAGAGGAACCGAGGACGATTATGTGGATTATGTTGAGGGTATGTTTGAAGATGATCCCGACACAAGCTGCATTCAAGTTCGTGGAGGTACCTTCCGCAACTATTTTGAGCATTACAATGTGGGTGCCTATTCCGTTGCAAGCGGCAAGGATAATGACGGAAATGAAATCAAATTTACCGCTTACGCAGGCACTTCAGGGACTGTGAATCTTGGCGTAGACTCCTACAACGAGGACTTTATCCGAGACGGTCGTATCCAGATCATCGACACCTACGGCGATGGTGCTCTTGTGCTTATGGATGCCCGTGATAAGGCTGATGATAATCTTTATCACTACCGCTTATACTGTGGCGATACTGAGCTAAGATACAAACGATATCTTCGAGTCTATCCGACTCAGGCTGAATCAAATGCTTCCCATTCGTTCAAGCTGACTACTCAGTATGACAGTCAGGATACTCATTCCACAGGCACGGCACAGCAGGGTCTTATACATACCGACAACAACGGTAATGTTATTACCGAGGTCATGACTAACGAGGATCCTCTTGATGATGTTGAGGATACAGGTGCATACAGTCAGCGTGAGATGTTCTTCTACTATCCTTTGAACATAAACAACAGCGGCAACTATTATGTAGTTCCCGATCTTAATGACGGCACCGATGTCAGGGGCTCAAATCTTGACTCTTCAAAGGCATGGTACTACAATGTGCCGACCGACTGTAACGGTCATCAAATCAACTCCTTCAAATATATTGATGACGTTATCTATGCCAAGAGCGATCACAGAATTTTGTATACTAAGCGTGACGACGGAAGTCTTTATGAGGATTTCTACAAAAAGCTTACAAACGGAGAGGTGAATAACAACAGTTGGAATTACGGTCAAAATTCCTACAACTATCTCACCAACTTTAAGTGGTTCAAATACCGTGTTTATCGTGTTGATCCGCTTACCAGAGAGAATATCAGCGAATCCGATAAATACGGCGAGGATATTCCGCTCAAGGAAGCCGTTTACGGCACCAGCACAAACTCGCTTCGCTGTAAGCTTCCGCTTGCGGATTTGGGAATAAACTACAAGCCCGGCGAGATCTACCGCATTGTATTCAGTGCCGAAGAGTATCTCGGCTACAACTATGAAAACAGATCCGACAAGCTCCTCAAAACAAACCTCAAGAATGCCAAGGTTGAGAGCAGTATGCTGTTTATGTGCTTTGACGGCAATGAGGAAATCACCGACAAGGGAAATACATATTTTGAAGAGGACTATACTCCGCTTCAATGGGTGAATGAGCCCGAGGCAGGCAAAACAGCTAAGGTTCAAATCGTAAACGGCAAGACAGGTCAGTGCGACTGCGAAGGAAGAAATATCTTCGATGTATACTACCAGTGGTATGAGGTAGACTCTGACGGTACGGAAAAAATGATTGCCGGTACCGACAATATCTTTACGGGCGATCTTGTAAACGGAAAGCCAAATAAAGATGCCTACGCTACAAAGCAGTATCACAACTTCGTAAACTTTAAGGCTAAGGGTACCTACTATAACGGCACTTATATCAGTAACGCTGATGCCGACAGCTACACTTACCTTAACTCTGTTGACCCGAATGATCCTAACAAGGACAATTATATGGACAACGGCTTGCCGAGAAACCGCAGTGAGTGGACTTGCGATATGCTCCACGCCTACACTCATGAGGACAGAGTAAGACAAGACTACACCAAGGACGGCACACAGAACGTATATCTCGCAAACAATAAGTACTTCACACATAACACCGACTCCTGCTATATTCCCGACTCGGCAAAGGGCAAGAAAATCTACTGCAAGGTTATCTGTGTAAATACATATTGGCAGAAAAACTATCCCCATGTTCAGGTATATCGCACACATACTCTCGACACTGTTGACGATGTTACCGCAAGTGTTAATGTTGATACCGGCAACACACGAGGCTTTGTCGCAAAAAAGGGTAGGGCAGAGGTTTCTGTCAGCAAGCTTAAGGGTCTGAAAAAGAATGAGTATGTAAACTATCTGCGTTTCGGACTCGGTAATATGTACAGCGATGATACACTGTATAATAATATCAAGGTTTACAGCGATGATGATCTCGAAAATTACAAATTCACATTCCCTGATGACTTCCTGTACGGTTTCGATCTTGATGAATTTCAGGACAGCAACGCCGATGGAAGAAAAATGGATATTTCTCTTGAGTTAAAAACAAATCAGGGCAGAAAATTTACATTTTACTCCGATGAATTCACATACGGTCTTGAAAATCAGTTCGGTGACATAGGCTGGATGCTTGACGACGACGGAACACTTACGCTGATCGGCGACAGCAACGGTAAAATGCCCGATTACAGCGATGCTTCGGATTATCCGTGGTATTCGTCAAGAAACAAAATCAAAAATCTTGTCGTAGACATCGGCGTTGCCAATATCGGTGACCATGCCTTCGAGGGATTTAAAAACTTGAAATCGGTAAAATTTAACAGTTATCCTGTTTCAAAGTTCTCACGTATAGGTGCGTATGCTTTTGCCGATTCAGGCTTAAGCGGTACGGTCGATCCTCCTTATAACGATATTTCGCTCGGCGAGGGCGTGTTCTACCGCTGTTATGAGCTAAAAGAGTTCACAGGATGTAAAATTGCAGTTATTCCCGACAGTGCTTTTTACGCCTGCGATAAGCTCGAAAAAATCAGCGTATCGTCCGTCAAAAAGATTGGAGAGGAAGCGTTCCTCGACTGTTCAAATCTCAAGACTGCTTCTCTCGGTGCCTCGGTAGAGGAGATAGACAACAGTGCGTTCTCCGACACAGCAATAACAAGCTTCGACTTCAGCTCTGCAAAAACCGTCGGTGATTATGCTTTCTATGATGCACCGCTCAGAGTTGTAGCAGGCGATAAGTTTGAGAAGATCGGCGATAAAGCTTTTGCGTATTTCTATAACAAAAAATACAATGATGTTGATGTCGATACAACAACGCTGTTCATCTCATCAAATGCCAACGATGCACTGATGGATTTTGCAGGTTCAATGGACTTTAACATTGACCAAAAGCTCGGTGACTGTTGGTTTGATTACGATATAAAAACAAGTACCATAACAGTATTTGCCGACAGCCGTGCCGAATCCGCTTCAACAGGCAACTACGGCAGCTATCTGGCGACTGCTGTAAACAGCTCTGAAAATACCACTCCGTGGCATGGTGCCGAGAAGTATATCAAGAAT
>CACYCD010000131.1 GCA_902772755.1 uncultured Ruminococcus sp. | reverse complement strand
TGCGTGGCAGCTCTTAAAAAGTGGAGACAGAACAACCCAAGCAAGCCCGGTGCGGATTGGACAGACAACTTCTGGATGACCGGCGAACACTGGAATCACGGTCTTGGCAAGGACGGTTATTACACCGAGGGTGGTTTTGACTCTATGATAAACTTCAGCACGACCGACGGTAACGGACTCGGAAAAGATCAGGTCAAGGGTTCATACCAGGGTTATGCCGACAAGATCAACAGTGATGACACATTTAACGCACTCTCGTTCGTATCCTCTCACGATGAAAGCCTTTGTCGTTTTGCAGACCAGCGTTTGCTCGGCTCGGCACTTCTTATGCTTCCCGGCGGAGTTCAGATCTATTACGGTGATGAAACCAACCGTCCCTTTGTTCAGGGTGTAAGCGGTGACGGTTACGGCGGTGCAGGTCACTCACTCAGAAGTGATATGAACTGGAACGACATTCCCGAGGACGTACTCTCTCACTGGCAGAAGGTAGGTACATTCAGAAACAACCATATCGCAGTAGGTGCAGGTCAGAACACTATTGTTACCTCCACTTCCGGTACGGCATTCACAAGAACATACGATAAGAACGGTATTGTAGACAAGATCGCAGGCTGTGTATATGCAGATGCAAACTCCGATGTCACCATTGATGTATCCAACATCTGGGAAGACGGTCACGATGTAATGAACTACTATGACGGTTCTTCCGATACAGTAACAGACGGCAAGGTCACATTTAATGCAGGTTCTGCAGGTACTATTCTCATTCAGGAGCCCGACGGCAAGCCTATCGTAAGCCTCAAGGGTGAATCTCAGTTTACCGATTCACAGGTCATCACCGTTGCACTCAAAGAGTGTACCTCTGCTGTCCTCTCAATTGACGGTGGTCACAAGTTCGTTGTAAAAGACGGTGACAAGTTTGAAATAGGAAAAACCGCTTATGACGGCGACAAGATCAAGATCGCTGTAACTGCCGAGAACGAATCAGGCGTTATGAACAAAACCGCCACCTTCACAAAGAAAGCCAAGGGTACAGGCGATGATGACCAGCCTCCCGTGCCCGAGGTAGAGTCTATCATCTATGTCAAGGCTTCCTCTGCTCCTCACGTATACGCTTGGTCGGGTACTGATACAGCACTCCTCGGAGCTTGGCCCGGCACACAGCTTACAATGGATACCGCCAGCGGATACTATATGGCAAAGCTCAACACCAAGGATTCCTATAATGTTGTTGTAAACTCCAACGGCGGAAACAAGAGCGGTGATATCACCGGTCTTTATGGAAAAACTTATATTGACGCTACCGGCGGAACAGCCGCATCAAAGCTTATCTCAACCGAAACTCCGGGCGGTGAAAGCGGAGATTCAACCACAACGGTACGTGTAAAGATGTCCGACGGCTCCGCACCCAACCTCTATGCTTGGACAGGTACAAGCACAGCTCTCCTCGGTGCTTGGCCGGGCAAGACATTGACGGAAAAGGATTCAGAAGGCTACTACACCGTAACCTTTGACAAAGCTCCCGTAAATGTTATCGTAAACATAGGCGGAGCTCAGACAGCCGATATCACAGGTCTGTCGGGAACAGTTACCCTTGAAGTTACCGCAGGCTCAATGGCTTTCAAAAAGGTAGTGGAAGAAGCTCCCCAGTCAAAATATGGTATCCTCAAGCAGGAAACCAGAGAGATAAAAGAAATGTACTCCTACGAGTACACATCAGCCACATGGTCTGCACTCAAAGCACTCGTAGAGCCTGCCGATGCAATCATCGAAAAAGGTGAAGAGGATGCCAATGAGACAGAGATCGAGGCTATGATAACGAAGATACAGGCTGCAAAGAAAGCACTTGTACTTGCAGCTCCAAAGTTTACAAACGCATCTTCCGGTAGCTCAACAGTAAAGGGTACTGCTGTGCTCGGATCTACCGTAACTCTCAAGGTCGGTTCAAAGTCCTACACTGCAACAGCCGATGAGATAACAGGTATCTGGAGTGCAACAACCTCTTCCGTTTCAGCATCTGACACTCTCACGGCAACCTGTACAAAGGACGGCAGAAATTCCGAGACAGCTCAGTATTCAATGAGCTCAGGCTCTATAAATGAAACACCCGTTATCCCCAAGAACCCTGTACAGATCTACGCAGGCGGCGATGACGAGCCGGATCCTCCCGTATACAAGACTGTCCTCTATGGTGACGCCAACCTTGACGGATATGTAAATGTCAAGGACGCTACACAGATCCAGAAGGCAATCGCCAAGCTGGTAACACTCACCGATGTAGGCGAGCGTGCAGCTAACGTAGCAGGTTCTAAAACTCTGAATATACGTTCCGCATCTCTCGTACAGTCGTATGTAGTTAAGAAGATAAGCAGCTTCCCCGTAGGCGAATCCTTCAAAATTGAAGTTCAGTAAATGAAATAACCGCACCGTGAAATATCGGTGCGGTTGATTTATCTTTTGTTTGGTCGTCTGAAATCCGATCCTCTGAAATCCATCTTGACAAAATTGCCCATAATTCTTGAAACAAATCTCTGTGTGTAATATTTTTCCAGTTCTTTCAGAGTGAGATTTGTATTTATAATGGTGGGGTGTTTTTTCAACAGACGTGAGTTAAAAATATTATATATGGCAGAGGTGTTGTAGTTGCTTTGAAATTCTGTACCCAAGTCATCAATGATAAGCAGGTCACATTCCGTCAGCGTGGTAACGATTTGCTCTTCTTCATCATAATCATAGTTGAAATGAAATCTTTCAAGCTTGGCAAGTATGTCGGGTGCAGATACATAGATAACGCCGAACCCTTTTTTGATGATCTCATTTGCTATGGCAAGACTGAGGTGAGTCTTGCCCAGACCCGTAGCACCCTTCATTATTATTCCGTCTGACTCAGCGGAAAAATTCTCTGCATATTTCTTGCAGTATTCAAGTATCTTGCTCATTCTGTCATAGTCGGAGGTCGAGGTACCCGGCACAACATCCATATCATAGCAGTCCAGCCTGAAGCTCTCAAAGGTTGACAGCGACAGGGGAGATACCTTATTTAATTCTTCACAGGCAATTTGCATACGAATATTTTTCAGGCAGTCGCACAGCACCGTTATTCCGTTTTCATTTTCTATTCTGCCCGTATCCCTGCATTTTTCACAGGTAAAATGAGGCTCCAGTGCATCGCTTTTATAGCCGTTGCTCAGCAGAATTACCTTTCTTTCGTTTTGCAGTGCAGAGCTTCTCAGTGCAAGCTGTTCTGTTACAGTCCGTGCATCAGTGCCTGCCAGAACAGCTTTGGCTGCCATTGCCCCTATGTGACGCAGCTCTGCCTCTATCTCTTTAAGACGGGGAAATAGGCTATACAGCTTATCCTGCTCCATCTCCTGTTTATGCAAATTGGCATTTCTGATCTTACTGAGTCGTTCCTCCGCAAGATTGTTTATGTATTTTCCGTAAGACATTAGGTACTCCTTTTAGGGCGTATCTAAAAAACCGAAGCGGTTTTAGAGATGCCGTTTAGTTATCAAAAATACTGAAATCCTCGTACTCGTCAATATCGTATGAGGCACCCTTACCGGAGGAAGTGTCCGACTTTGGCTTGACTGTCGGGACTGACTGATTTTTTGCTTCAAAGTCGGCAAGCTCCTGCAAGGTGGTGATATTGTTCTTGTACCAGCTTTTTAAAATACCGTTTGTGTAGGATATATTAAATACTCCCTTTTGATTTACACAGCGTTCATAGGCTTCTCTGAGCATATCCTCGTTAAAATTCCATTCGTTCAGCCAGCGGTAGGCATTTTCTTTTTGCGTCTTTGTCGGTGAACCGCTGTTGGATATTCCAAAGATACGTGCCGCAGTGTTCCAAGCTTTTCCAGCAAACTCCAGTTCTTCAAGTAGCTTTTCGGCACGTTCAACTGTGGTTATTTCGGCATCAGCCCAGCTGACAGCCATTTTTTCAATGTACCTCATATTGTCCTTGCCAATCGACTTGCAGTAGGATATGAGCATCAAAAGCACGTTGCAGGGCAATCCGTCTGTGTCGTGGAGCATAACGAGAGTAGCGGTATCTCCGCTTGACAGTGGTTTTCCCATCATCTCCTGTACCTCATTTACCAAAGCAGCCAGCTCGCTGTCGTTGTTTAGTCGCTGTGCCACGAATATCGAGTCGGGCTTGGTGGGACGAGTCAGACGTCTCGGTGATTTTTCAGCCGTTTCTGTCACGTTTTTTTTAGGCTTCACATTTTCCGCAGGCGGTGTTTTCGCTTCTGTAATATTTTCCGCTGTCGTTGTCTGCATAGACAGTACACCGTTATTTTTCCAATATGCTATATGATCGCTCACATCATCGTGATCAATATCAAGAGCAGAGGCGATCGACTTTTCCGTAATTATCTCACTGCTGTGTCTAAGTACATACAGCAGAACCTTGATCTGCTGTGCAGAAGCCAGTTTCAGGTCTTCATCGACAACACTGGTAGGTACGGCAAACACCGATCCCCATTTTCCCAGATCTATATTTATCCCCATATTCACCATTCCATCTTTTTTCCTTAATTATACCATAGATTTTTGAATTTTACAAATAAAAATATAATATTGACATATTCATAAAATAGTGATATATTTATCATTAGGTATTTTTATTTATAAAGATGAAGAGGTAATAATTATGTCACATTCTTACACTTATGTACCTAAAAGGGTATGTTCAAGACAAATCAATATCAAGCTTGACGATCAGGGTAATATCGAGAGCGTTAGGTTTTTAGGCGGTTGCAACGGAAACACAAGCGGTATCTCTGCACTCGTCAAGGGTATGAAGGCTCAGGATGCCATAGAAAAGCTGAGGGGTATCGACTGCAACGGCAGAGGAACAAGCTGTCCCGACCAGCTTGCTATTGCCCTTGAGAAAGCATTGCAGGAGTTATAATTCTTTTTCAGAAATAAATATTGCTAGAGGTAAGATAATGAAAAAATGTTTATCAGTTGCATTATTGCTTTGTATACTGCTCAGTGCGGTTTTATCAGGCTGCGGCAAGGTGGATGTTATCGGCATTACCCTGTCAAATACTGCAATTGCCATCAAGATAGACGACACCTACGTGCTTACGGCTCAGGTCACTCCCTCCGATGCTTCTGAGCCTATGGTATACTGGGAAAGCTCGGATACAAACGTTGCCACAGTAAAATCAGGTGTGGTTACCGCAGTAGGCTCGGGCGAAGCAACAAT
>CACYCD010000130.1 GCA_902772755.1 uncultured Ruminococcus sp. | reverse complement strand
AGCACATAAAGTATGATAAACACCGCAATAAGGGTGATTATAAGCTGTTTAACCTTTGATCTGTCCATTCTTCAATCCTTTGTCAATAATTTCAAATGCTCTTTTGACCAGTTCTTCTTGGCTGTATTCATCTATATTCAAAACGTTTATCTCACTGTCACGCCTGAACCAAGTCAGCTGTCGCTTGGCATAGCGACGTGTTTCACGCTTCAAAAGCTCCGTACAGCTTTCAAGCGTAGCTTCATTGTTAAAATACGGGATAAACTCCTTGTAGCCTATTGCTTTGGAGGCTGTAGCACTCAGATCCATTGAAAGAAGCTGTTTTGCCTCGTCAAGCAAGCCGTTTTTCAGCATCAGGTCAACCCGCAGATTTATCCTGCTGTAGAGATACTCCCTGTCCCTAACGCCGAGACCGAGCTTTATCGGAGCGTATGGTGTGGGGACCGAGAGGGCTTCTCTGTCAACTACGCTCTTGGGCTTGCCTGTCTGATAATAGATCTCCAAGGCTCTTGCGATACGTTTTAGGTTTTTCTCCTTGGAGAGCTTTTCATATGAGTCAGGGTCAACTGCTCTGAGCTGTTCAAGCAGCTCGTCACAGGGGGTATTCATCAGGCGGACACGCAGCTGCGGATCGACCTTTCCCTCTGAAAACTGCAGGTTACTGAGCAGTGAATTGACATACAAGCCTGTACCGCCTGCCAATATCGGGAGCTTGCCACGGCTGTGTATATCCCTGATGACCCTGCCTGCATCGGTCACAAAATCAGCGACAGAATAATTCTCCTCGGGAGGTACAAAGTCCATAAGATGATGCGGTATGCCCTGCATCTCATCTCTTGTGGGCTTGGCTGTAGCTATGTCCATTTTTTGGTATATCTGCATTGAATCAGCCGAGATCACTTCTCCGCCGTAATGCTTTGCTATTGCAATTGAGAGGGCAGTTTTGCCCGATGCAGTGGGTCCCGTTACTGAAACCAGTGTTATTTTTTCCATAGGCTATGCTCTGCCAAACTGTTTTTCTATTTCATACTGAGAAAGCTCTATGCAGACGGGTCTGCCGTGGGGACAGTAGCGGATACTGTCATCCGAAAACACGGTTTGTGCAATTTCGATAAGCTCCTTCGCCGTACTTTTGTTGCCTGCTTTAATTGCCGCACGGCAGGATACGCTGTGATATATCCAGTCCATATATCCAGAGCTCACCTCACGGCGGTGTTCGGCAATACCCGAACATATCTCCAGCACTGTTTCCTCGATATCTGCATTTTTGAGAAACGAGGGAGCACTGCGGACTATTACCGTATTTCTGCCGAAATCCTCCGCTTCAAAGCCTGCTTCACGGAGCTTGTCAAGATTATCTGTGACGATGCTGTACTCGTCTGCTTCGAGGGTGACCGTTACCGGTACAAGCAGCATCTGCACACTGCTCTTACCCTTATCCTTTTTCAGCTTTTCAAAAATAATCCGCTCGTGTGCGGCGTGCTTGTCTATAAGGACAAGCTTTTTGTTGTCGGTCTCAACTATGATGTAGGTGTCCATAGCTTCACCGATAAATCTGAATGTATTTTTATCTTTATCTATAACTGTTGATATTTTTAACTCTTCTTCGGTCTTGCCGTAAGCCTGACGAACAGTTTCCGTCTGAACGGCGTATGACCTTTGGGGTATAGGCTCTGTCGCCGGAGGGGAAGCCGTGCTCTCAGGCTTGGGAACGGCTGTTGTAATATTGGGAATAGGCGGAGCTTTTTTTGCCGTGTTGAGCATATTTCTGTAGCCTCTGAAGGGTGAACCGCTGTCGGAGACCCTCGGGGGTGATTCACTCGGGAGGTCAAGCTCACTGATTATAGGCGGTATTCCGCCTGACGGCTTTTTTGTAGGCTCGACTTTTTCAAACGAGGGCTTCGGCTCGTCCTTGATCACCCTGTTTGCAAGCTCAAACGGATTGGTATGTCGTGGGGTCGTGTCCACACTGTCAAGTGAAACTTCTTTTCTTGAATCATTCATCAGCAGAGCGGATTTTACTCCGTGATAAACTGCATCAAATATCGGGCGTTCGTTGATGAAACGCACTTCTATCTTTGACGGGTGAACATTTACGTCAACCGCCTCGGCAGGTATAGTGAGGTTAAGCACGCAGGAGGGGAATTTTCCTGCCATAATGGAATTTTTGCAAGCCTCCTGCATTGCCATTGACACCGTGTTGGATTTTACGAAACGTCCGTTTATAAAGACATTCTGCATCCTGCGGTTGGGACGGCTATGTACGGGCTTGCTGATATATCCCTGCACTGTCACTCCGTCAAGGGTATAATCAAGCGGAATCAGCGTCTTGGCAAAATCACTGCCATAAACAGAATAAATGACAGAGAGCAGCTTGCCGTCACCCGAGGTTTGCAGGATCTTTTTGTCGTCACGGATAAATGATATTGCGATTTCGGGGTGTGACAGGGCTATTCTGTCAATGACACCTGCCACGGAGTTTCCCTCTGCAATATCCTTTTTGAGAAATTTATACCGTGCAGGCACATTATAAAACAGATCTCTCATTATAAAGGTAGTGCCGTTGGGACAGCCTGCATCGTCAAAGGATTTTTCTTCACCGCCCTCGATGATATAGGCAGTTCCTAGTGGCTCGTCCTTTGTCTTGGTTATCAGCTGTACCTTTGATACAGAGGATATCGAAGCAAGAGCTTCTCCTCGGAAGCCGAGGGTCATAATTCGGTCAAGGTCACTTTCAACAGCTATTTTGCTTGTAGCATTGCGTTTAAATGCGTTTCTGATGTCGTCCTTCAAAATACCACAGCCGTTGTCGGTTATACGCAGAAAATCTATCCCTCCCCTGCGTATCTCCACGGTTATCTTGTCGGCACCTGCATCAATGGAATTTTCAAGCAGTTCCTTTACCACGGAGGACGGACGTTCCACTACCTCTCCTGCCGCTATCAGCTCCGCAGTGTGCTTGTCCAGCACATTTATTTTTCCCAAAACATCCACCTCCTGTTATATTTCTTTACTTTTTCAGCATATTTTTCAGCTCAAAGAGCAGTGTCATCGACTCCATCGGAGTCAGGGTATTTACATCTGTGTTTTGCAGTCTTTGGATCACCGGCTGGTACTGGCTGTCAAAAAAGCTGATTTGAGATTCCTTGGCAGGTTTATGATTCGCCACAGGTGCTTTGTCTGGCTTGTCGGCAGACGTAAGCTCCTTCAAAATGGCTTTCGCACGCTTGATTATCCAGTCGGGCAAGCCTGCCAGCTTTGCGACCTCTATGCCGTAGCTGTCATCTGCACCGCCCGGGACTATCCTGCGGAGGAATGTAATGTCATCTCCACGCTTTTTGACAGCAATATTATAATTTTTTACACCCTCAAGACGCTGTTCCATCTCTGTCAGCTCGTGATAGTGTGTGGCAAAGAGCGTCTTTGCACCCAGCCTCTTCTTGTCGGCAACATACTCCAGCACTGCCTGTGCAATGCTCATTCCGTCATAAGTGCTTGTTCCCCTGCCGATCTCGTCAAGTATCAATAGAGATTTTGAAGTTGCTTTTTTTACGATGTTTGCCACTTCGTTCATCTCTACCATAAAAGTTGACTGACCCGAGGCGAGGTCATCGGAGGCACCAACTCTGGTAAATATGCTGTCAACCAAGCCTATCTCGGCATAGGAGGCAGGCACAAAGCTGCCTATCTGTGCCATTAGGACTATGAGTGCCGTCTGACGCATATATGTGGACTTTCCTGCCATATTGGGACCCGTAATTATTGCGGCACGGTTTGAACCCGAGTCCAGATTTACGTCATTGGGAACAAAGGGAACGGTTGTCAACAGAGCCTCCACCACGGGGTGACGTGAATCCTTGAGGATTATTTTGTCCGAGGCGTTGACCGTTGGACAGCAGTAGTTGTATTCACAGGCATTGACTGCAAAGGCAGTGAAAACATCGAGGGCTGCAACTGCCTTTGATGAGCTCTCAATACGTTCAAGGTTATCGGCAACTGTCTTGCGTATTCTGTCAAAAATCGAATACTCCATTGCAAAGGAGCGTTCCTTTGCACCAAGTATCCTGCCCTCCAGCTCCTTAAGCTCGGGCGTTATGTAACGCTCGCAGTTGGTGAGCGTTTGTTTGCGGATATAATTCTCGGGGACTTGCTCCTTGAAGGAATTTGTCACCTCTATATAGTAACCGAAAACACGGTTATAACCTACCTTTAGCTTGGTTATTCCCGTTTTTTCCTTTTGTTCT
>CACYCD010000129.1 GCA_902772755.1 uncultured Ruminococcus sp. | reverse complement strand
TTACACTCTTGGACGTCTTGACCTTGAGCGTTGTTTTTCCTCTGACAGTCTTTCCGTTTTGCTTGGAAACCGAAAGTGTTACAGAGCTTTTGTTCAAGCTTATTCGGGGCGATGCCGCAGACGATGTTGTCATTGAGAAAGCACCAAAAATCATTACGGCAGAAAGTAGTGCGGTCAATAGTTTTTTCATAGATAAACTCCTTTTGATTATTAAAAAATTTATAATTTAGTCATCTTTAGGGTAATTATATATCAAAAATATGATAATGTCAACACGAAAATAATATCTTCCGGAAAAAATAATATGGGTGTTGAATGATGAAGATATATGATTACAACGGTTATGCAAATATTGTAGGAAAAAGGATACAAGAGGCAAGAAAGAATAAGAAGATAACGCAAGATGAGCTTGCCGCAAAAATGCAGCTCAGAAATATTATTATCGGTCAAAAAGGTATCAGTCGTATTGAAAAGGGAGAAAGATTTGTAACCGACTACGAACTGCTCAACTTTGCCGAGATATTGAATGTTGATTTATACTGGCTTTTTGATATACAAAAATAAAAACAACGGCATAACATCGGATTGATGTTATGCCGTATATTATTGAATTACTGAACAGTCATGGAAACTGTGATGTCTCCGGTGGTTACTGTGAGCTTTGCACCCTTGATGCTGTCAAGAGACTTTTTGAGCTGAAGTGAAGCTACGCCGTCTGTGAAGGTGAGCTTTGCCTCGTTGCCTGCATCAACATTCTTGATGTACTCATTGGCTGTCACTGTTGAGTTGTCCAACTCAAGCTTGATGAAGGTCTTTCCTGTGGGCTTGTAGTCTGTCTTTACATTGTTGTTCTGGTCATAGCAGGTAATGTTGAGAGCATTGTCAGCAAGGGAGATTACATACTTGGAAGCAGGACCCGGAACTACCTTGATGGGGTTGTTCTTTGAAGTTGTAATGGTGATGGAGTTTCTGCCGGGTGTGGGGATAGTAGCCTTGAATACTACATTGCCTACTGTCTTGGGATAGAGTGTTACGGTAGCAACACCGTTTACAAACTTGACTGTCTCATACTTGCTGTTGCCTGTGAAAGTGTCATTGACATATTCTTTGAATTCGATCTGCTCAAATTCCTTGTCATAGTCTTCAAGTACAACATCGTTGTTGTATGCTGTGCAGGTGAGCTTGACAGCCTGTCCGGACATGATCTCGCCCTCAGCGTCGGTTGTTACAAGGATCTTCTGAACATTGTCATATACTGTTACGGGGTAGGTTGTGTTTCCTTCGGTAGTTGCGATAAGTTCATTTGTGGACTTGTCAAACAGATTGAAGGTGAGATATACCTTATCCTGAGTATCATAGCTCTTGTTGATAGCCTTGATGAACATTTTACCCTTACCGTTTGTCATTGTCATATCTTCAATGTCGATGTAGTGCTTGTTGGAGGATACCATCTCTACGATGATGTCGTCCTTTGTCCATACTGTTCCATTGTTGTCGAGGATCTCATAGCCAAACTCTACCTTTTCGCCTACTACGAGCTTTGAAGGTACGGGTGTGGGGCTTACAATATTGATCGAGTTAGCCTTGCGTTTGGGAGTGATCTCGATAGTGTAGTTATATGTCTGATAGTTGTTGTTTTCGTCATAAGCGGCATAAGTGAGTGTTGCCTTGCCGTGGTCTTTAACGTTCTTTGCATTGATGGTGATGCTGTCGCCGTCCTTTGAAGAAGCCGCATAACCGGTGATAAGCTCGGGAACGGTTGACTTGGGAGCGTCAAATACAGAATTGAACAGCTTTTCTTTTACTGTGCCGGGGAGCATTTTCTCGCCGTACTGGTCAATAAAGGTAACAGGAATCTTGATATCCTGGTCATCGCCTGCGATGAGGGAGTATTTGCCATACTCGGGGAACTCGATCTTTACGGGCTTTGCTGCCTCAAGAACTTCAAAGGTGATGCTTGAATACTTGCTGCCTACAGATACAGAAATTGTTGATTTACCAAATTTGCCTGCCTTTACCATAACTACGAGCTTGCCCTCGTATACTACTGGAGCAGAAACGATGTTCTCGTCAGAAGAGGAAGATTCAAACTTGTTATTGTAGGCACTGTTGGAGGTGTTATAGAGTGACCAGTCGATGTCATCGCCAAACTGATCCTTTGCCTCATAGTTCAGGGTGTAGTACTCGTCTGTGTTCTTCTGATATATCTTGGTTGAATTTTCTTTAAGGTTGATGGAATCGATAAGAAGTGACTTGATATCTATCTTTTTGGTAGTGTAGATGCTGTCGGGTTCTTTGATGCTTCTTGCTGTGATGGAGAAGCTGGTGCTGTCTACAATGATGCTGTCAATACCCTGAATGTTGTCAAATGAGATGTAGCCTGCTTTTGACTTGTCTACTGCTATTTCATTTACATTTACGGATACTTCCGAACACTCTATGTTCCAGTTGAAATCGTTTGCCTTTACATTGGGGATAGCGTCGCCGTAGTTATCAATGGCGTTGAAGTAAACCTTTGCACCGTTGATCTTTGCGATACGTGCGTTAGTGATCTCTACTTTTGTGATCTTGCGTTCAGCAACAATTGCCGACAGGGTGTTTGCGTTGGGATTGACAGCCAGATTATCGGAGGTGATCTTTACTGAATATGATGCAGGGTCAAAATCCGAACCTGTTGTGATGTCAAATGACTTTCCGTCCTCGCTCCAGATAACTGTGATGGAGTTTGTGAGGTCTACGCTTCCCTTGGAAAGCTCAATCTTCAGCTTGTCCTGATTTGCTTTGCTGACAGGAGAACTGAGAATTACTGTAAGTCTGTCGCTGTGTGTAGCGGTGAAGTTTACGATCGAGAGGTCAGTCTTGCTTACTGTAACGGCACAAACTGCAACTGCACTTGTTCCGGGAATGGTGACTGTGATCTGAGCATTGCCTGCCGAAACAGCTGTTATCATACCCTCGGCACTTACTGTGGCAACGGAAGCATTTGAAGAAGCGTAATGGAACATGGGCTGAGTGTTCTCAGCGATGGGATTGAGCTTTACAGACTCGCCGATAGCGAGGGTGTAGCTTGAATTTACGCCTGTGATCTTAGCACTGTCAGCCTCTTTTACTGTCAAGGAAACAGACTTTGTAACAGCCTTGCCTGTTGCTGCAGCTGCTGTTACCGAGATGACCACGGGTGTGGCAGAAGCTGCAACGCCGGTCACGTTACCCTTTTTGCTGACTGTAGCCACTGCAGTGTTTGAGGACTTGTATGTAATGGTCTTGATAGCTGCAGAAGACTTGGTGGGGGTCACTGTGATTTTAGCTTTGCCGCCTACCGTGATAGTTTCGGGAGAGATGGAAACGCTGAAATCGACCTTCTCGACCTTCTTTGCCTTGACGGTAACTGCGATCTTCTTTGAGATGTACTTATTCTTTTTATTCTTACCCTTAGATGTTACGGTGATAGTAGCCTTGCTGTTCTTTGCGGGGCTTTTTGCAGTGATAAGCACATAAGCACCGGAAACCTTGGCTGTGGCAACCTTTTTGTTGCTTGTCTTTACGGTGAACTTCTTGGAGGCACTCTTGACAACCTTGAACTTTACCTTGACCTTCTTGGACTTGCCTGCATTGAGGGTCACCTTTGTGGGCGAAACAGTCATTGACTGTACGTACTTCTTGGGAGTCTTTGCAGCGGAAGCTGTCATACCCATGGGAAGTACGGAGCACATCATTGATGCTGCCATCAGCAGGCTTGCCGACTTCTTCATAAATGAATTAGCCTTCATTAAATTTCCTCCTTCGTAGGAATAATAAAATTTGTACAAATCTCTCTGTAATTCTCTGATGAAAACCGCAGTTTGATCTGTCCACTAGTATATTATCACAAAGACTTTTTTCGTGCAAGTGATTTTTATATTTTGGAATATAGAATTTTAAGGCAAAAAAACTTAAATTTTTATATATATAGTGTACAAAGAACAGTTTTCGATTTTGTTTAAAACCGATAATAAATAATTTATAAAATAATTATTAAGATTTCGTTTCTTTGATGATAAGTTCAAGAAACGCCTCCCCGTAATTTTGCAGCTTGTTTTGTCCTACTCCGCTTATTGACAGAAATTCTTCGGGGGTGGTCGGGAGTTTTTCGCTCATTTCCGTCAGTGACTTGTCAGTAAAAATTATATAGGCAGGCACGTTCTTTTCTTTGGCAATTTCGAGTCGCAGGAGCTTAAGCTTTTTAAGCAGTCCCTCGTCCGCCGGCTTGCTTGGGGCGGTTTTTTGGAGCTTCAGCTTTTTAGGCTTTTTAATTGAAACAGTTTCCCGTCCATACAGCACGGGCTTAGATTTTGCGGTGAGCTTCAGCACGGGATAATCTCCGCTCTGCTCGATATAGCCCAATTCCTCCAGCTTATCAATTATAAAGCGTATTCCGCTTAGGCTTGTTTCTCTCATAATGCCATAGGTGGAAAGCTCGTTGAAGCGGAGCTTCTCAATCCTCTCGTCCTCACTGCCCTTGAGAACCTCTGCAACCAGC
>CACYCD010000128.1 GCA_902772755.1 uncultured Ruminococcus sp. | reverse complement strand
GTGTACTACGGCACGGGCGAGGGCTACAGGGGAGAGATCAAGCTCAAAGTCACTGTGAAAAACGGCAAGATCCGCTCCGTGGAAACGGTAGAAGCGAATGACGACCCTGCATTTTACGGCAAGGCAATTACGCTGTTTGATGTGATAGTAAAAAATCAAAGCTCTGCCGTTGATGCGGTATCGGGAGCGACCTACAGCTCAGAGGGAATCATCGAGGCAGTGTCCGATGCACTTTCACGTGCTGAGGTATCTCCTACCGAAACCACTGCTCTGCCTTCGACCGCACCGACAACGACCACACAGCCACTGACAACTACACACCCGGCTTTGTTCGGTACGGTTATCGCTACAGAGCCGTTTGTTCCGCCGTCAAGGTATATGAGCGGTACATATTTTGCGGAGGTCACCTGCTCCCCCGATGACGCTTGGGATTTTGAACCCTATACGCTGTCGGCAAGTGTGAGGATAGACAACGACAAAATCGTTGATATAACAGATGTCGGCGGTTCGGGAGAGGATTTTTACGAGGAAAATATCTGGTACATCACAAGAGCCTGTGAGGGTACAAAGAAAGTCAGCGGTGTTGTCGCTCAGCTCATCGAAAACGGAAGCCCCGAGGGAATTGACGCTGTGAGCGGTGCTACCTGCTCATCGAAAGCCCTGACCGAGCTTGCCGAAAAAGCTCTGACACAAGCCGAGAGGAAGTAATATGGATTTCTGGAAAAAACTGGTTTCTGTTCTGCTGGTGCTGATCGTGCTTCTGTGCTACAACGCCGTTGTGTCGGCGAGGCTGTACGGCGAACAGATCGACAGGCTCACCGTCAGAGCGGAGGGCTTGCAGGCACAGGTGGACTATGACAGCGAGCTGTTGAGTTCGCTCAGCGAAACGCAGACCCCCGAGGACAAAACCGAAAATCTCTACAAAAACGGAGAGTTTGAGGGCAGTGCCAAGGGTTACGGCGGTGAGATAAGGGTCAGGGTGAAGATCTCCGATGATAGGATAGAGAGTATCCGTATCGTGTCCGCCGAGGGAGAGGACTCCGCCTATCTGGGCAGTGCCGAAACCCTCATAGCTCAGATCATAGAGAAGCAGACCCCCGAGGTAGATGCCGTGACGGGTGCAACATTTTCTTCTACGGGCATAAAAAACGCTGTAGCGTCGGCACTGAAAGAGGCAGTCAATGAATAAGCTAAAAAAACGAAAGCTCCACACCCTGATAAAAAACCTCGTTCAGCTGGTGTTCTTCATATTTTTTCCGTCACTGTTTGTAAGCTCCTTCAATGGGTTTAAAGCGATGGTCATAAAAATCAGCGGTTCAAAGCCGATAGAGGTCGATGCGTTCCTGCTAGTCAGCATTTTTCTGTGTCTGTTCACCTTCGTTTTCGGCAGATTTTTCTGCGGATACGCCTGTGCGTTCGGCACACTGAACGATGCAGTCAGAGCATTGTATTTACGCATCTGCAAGAAGCTAAAGAAGAAACCGCTTTCTATAAGTGAAAAAATAACATCTAAGCTAAGATATGTAAAATACCTCGTGCTGTGCTTTGTGCTGATTATGTGTTATGCGGATATGTACAGCACCCTACAGGGCAGTAACCCCTGGGACGTGTTTTCAAGACTCAGAGCAGGCACGCTTGACCTAAAGGGCTATGCCGTAGGTACAGCCCTGCTGGTGGCTTTGGTTGTCGGAATGGTGTTCTGTGACAGATTTTTTTGCAGGTTCTTCTGCCCGATGGGGGCGATATTCTCAATGCTCCCCGTACTGCCGTTCAGCACGGTGTCACGTGACCGGAGCAACTGTGCAAAGGGTTGTTCAGCCTGCAAGCGTGTGTGTCCTGCCGACATAGACCTGCCCCAAAGAGGGGACTGCACAACAAGCGGAGAGTGCTTTCAGTGCGGAAAATGTGCGGAAATCTGTCCCAAAAACAACGCAGGCACAGGCAAGCAACTGAGGGGAAATGAGCCTTGGTATACATTATTAAGAGCGGTTCTCCTGCTTGCCGTTGCTTATTTTGTCACATACAAAACAGAATTATTTCTGTGATTTTTCGGGCAATAGAGTTAGCCAAGGCTAACTTTTGCATATATAATATTTACAGAGGAGTTGTCAGAATGAATAAATTTCTGAAAAAAGCTATTGCCACGGGCTTGGCTTCGGCAATGGCAGTCGGTTGCTGTGCGGTTTCTGCACAGGAAAAATCGGCAGTAGACAGCAATTACATTTTTGGTACGGTAGATCTGCCCTATGCGGACTATTACTACGGCGAGCTGAACGAGGTCGCCGAAAACCCCGAGCTTCAACTGAATGCCGAGGATAAGGCAGATCCGCTCAGAGCCGAGGGCGTGCTGGACGCTGTTTCGAGTGCTACCACAAGCAAATGGAAGGGTGGATACGGCACTTCGTATTTTGGCGAGCACGAAAACGGTGACGGTGGCGGATATATCTACGGTGTTGCCAAGTGTCCCGTGGCTATCCCCAAAGCCCTGTATGACAGTGCCAAGGACAGCATTTCAAAGGGTGAAACCGCCCGTAACAGTGTGCTTTCCATCGTTGAGGGCTTCACCGCAAACGATGAACAGACTGTTCCCACGGAGTACAAGGTACTCAACGGTGACGGCACTCTTACCGAGATGAAGGATTCCGCCGAGGCTGTCAAGGTAGATGTTTCCGACAAGACGGCGATCGAAAACAATACGAAATACGGTCACTATCAGATAAACATAGATGACGAAAACCTTCCGCAGGGCAAGGTGGATATGCAGGGTGTTGTGATAGAAGCCGTGGACGCCTCGGGCGAAACTTCAAAATATGCCCTGCTACATTTGGATAACCTCTGGTTCCAGAGCGGTCATATAGCCTGGGCAGCCGTTGACGGATTCACCACTCACGGCAACACGCTGAAATACAAGCAGTTTGCTGACATTCAGGGCAAGACCGTCACCAAGGTCAGGTACATTGTCAGCAACGGTGCAGATGTTGAGTACAAGGTCAACTGCTTCTGCAAATACCTGCTCCAAGGCGGTCAGGGCTATTCCGCAGAGAATGCCGAATTTGCCGACGGTGCGGAGATCAAATTCACTCCGAATCTACCCGATGACAGCAGTTACAAGCTTGCGTCCGTCACTCACGGAAATACCGTGCTTGCGGAAACAGACTACACCTTTGCCGACAACACCCTAAAGGTCAAAGCAACTGAAAATACGGGTGTGGGAACATATTCGCTGGTGTTCACCGATGACAAGTATGTGAACACAAATATAAGCGTTCAGTTCACCTCGGCTATGACAGCGGAGCAGATACGCTTTGCCGACAACAAGATAGTTATTGACGAGGCGGCAGGGGTGAGC
>CACYCD010000127.1 GCA_902772755.1 uncultured Ruminococcus sp. | reverse complement strand
TGCCCCAAGCTGTATATACCTGCCGCCGCACGGCTGACCATGGCATCTATCATAAGGCGGTCGCTCTGGTTGAGAACCATTCTTGTAAGATAGTGCGGTACAAGCGGTATGTTAAGCGAGAGGGAGTACCGCCAGAAGCGTTTGTTAAAGAACGTCCTGCCACGCTTTATAAAGAGGATAAACAGCCAGATAAAGGTGAGGACTTCAACCGCAACAAGCGAGATTATCCTCGCCTCTGCCTTGTATTCCTGTGAGGTGCAGAGTATGGCGACTATGCCGCTGATCGGCTTTGCAAGAGAGGTGAATACCGTCAGTGCCACAAGTGCCTTGTAGCGGTATTCAACACGCTGTTGTGCCGCCCAAAGCTCATACATCAGCACAGCCCAGGAAGCAATGAAAATGCACATCATTATAAGTGTGGTCATTCCCAGCCACTCATTTATATAGTGCCTGAACGGGATATAGACCGCTATGGCTATGAGGGTGGTTGTTGTGCCGAGTCCTGCGGTGGAGGCGGTAAGCTCGTCCTTCTTTTCCTCAAATTTTACAAGTGCCTGTGTGAACACACTGCCCGACAGCTTTAGGGTGGAGAACACTCCGATTATTTCCAGCCAAGAATTAAAAATGCTGTAATAGCCGTACTGCTGTGTGGTGAGCAGTCGGGTAAATATGGGGGTGGTGATGGTGGATATTCCCCTTTGGAAAAAGCTACACAGCACAAAGGCTATTGAAGCCTTGACAGGCAGGGACATATTGTTAAATTTGTTTAACAGTGCTTTGAGTTTGTTCATTTTACTGACCCAGCTTTGAAATTATATCGTCTGCATTTTCCTCGGTGAGCTTGGTGTACAGGGGGGTGAGGTTGTTTTTGATTATTTCTGGGGTGAGCTTGCTGTAATCGACCTTCACCAGCTTTTGTATCAGCTTGTCGGAAAATCTGTATTTAAGCACCCGTGCCGGCACTCCGCCGACTATTGCATAGGGCGGTACGTCCTTAGTCACAACTGCTCCGGCGGCTACCACTGCACCCTGACCGATGCTCACGCCCGACAGCACAGTCGCACGACAGCCCAGCCAGACATCATCGCCCACGGTTATGTCACCCTTGGACAAGCCCTCCATCTCCTGACCGCAGGTTTTTACCTTAAATGGGTAGGTGGAGAGTGTGTCGGTGTAGTGGTCGGCATTGAGGATAAACATTACCTGCGGTGCAATGGAGCAGTAGGAGCCGATGGTGAGCTTCTCCTTCCTGCCGAAGTTCAAAACGTTCACAGGTCCGTAGGTGCCTGTGCCGACTGTGACCGAAGAAATATCAAACTGTGAGACTGCCATAGTGGTATTGTGGGGGTTTTTTGCCCTCCAAGCTTTTTTGAATTGTCGCATCTCTCTGATCTCTCTGAGCTTATCCAGCATTCCCAACGAGCTTCACCCTATCTTTCAGCGATTTGTAAACGAAATTTATTAACAGCGGAAGTGCTGTTCCAACCACAGTGTATGCTATCCACAGCAGACCTGCGTTTTCTATCCTCGGAAAAGCCGCCAGCAGGAGGGGGTCTTTGTCCGAAAAAACTATATAAAGCCAAGACACCAACTTGAAGCACAGCGGGTGCAGCAGGAGTATCGGCATTGTTGACCTGCCCAAATACGCAAAAAACCGTGCTGTCGGCTTTGGCAGAAGCTCAGCCAACAGCCAAAGCATCGACCAGCCAAGCGTGCTTACTATTATAAAGAAAACCACATCGGTAATATAGCCCGATGAAAAGCTGATCTTGCCGACAAAGCTCATACCCGTCAGCACGCCAAGGCTGAGGATAAGCTTTATTGCCCTGTGCTTTGTGAAGAAGGCGGCTGCATCGTATCGGCGGAGCAGTATCCCTATCACGTAGGCGATATACGCCGCAAACACAGCCTGTAAATTTGCCGGGAGCTTTATCCCACGTATTGACACAAGCGTTGACGCACCTAAGCACCCTGCAAGCACAACGCAGTAAACAGCGGTTTTGTACTTGAAGCTTTTTAATAAAAATTCAAGCACAAGCCTCATAAGCACCACGACAAACAGCACGCCCAAAAACCAAGTAGGTGTGGCAAGCTGAGTTCTGTCCAGAAAAACGACGTTTTTCAGCACTGCTTTTGCCGTCTGTGCGATCGTTTTGCTGTGGTGGAGATAGTTGCTTTCAAGCGTTGTCAGGCTCAGCAGACGTTTATCCGAGGTGTAGAAGCCGATGCTTATGAAAAAATTATTCAGCACGGTGAACACCGCATTGCAAAGGAAGAACGGAAGCCATATTCCCTTGATTTTGCGTATGATGTACTTTTTGACAGCGGTAAGGTTTTGTGCATTCTTTACATTCCAAAAATAGCCGGAAGCAATGAAGAACACCGCCATGTGGAAGAGATTTATAAATCCCGAGCCGGGCGAACCTCCGTGAACTGCGACCATCAGGACTATTGCTGTTCCCTTGATGACATCAACGCTGATGTTTCTCTGTTTTATTTCACTCATAGAACCTCTAGCAATCTATATGCAGTTTTTTCTTGATAAGATACAGTACATTCAGTAGGGGAATAAGCGGAGAATAATCCTCATAGTGAACACGCAGGACTTGAATGGGCTGTTCTTCTCCGTAATTCTTCAAAAGAATACAGCTTCGGTGCTGACCATCAACTATGAAATCATACTGATCTACTATGATTATCCCCCGTTGAACGTCATAGACGCTCTCGTCAAAGGTATCTATCAGATTTTCAAAGGTTTTTTCACTGCGTTCGGCTTTGTCTACCTTGGCAATTTGGCAGTAGTTCTGATACATCTCTCTGACCTCGGACTTGTCCTCGGCTTTCAGATAGGTGTAGGGCTTGGTCTTGTACAGAGAAAATACCCTGTGACCCCACAGGCGATGTATCCTGCCCACGGGGATAGTGTCAAGCTTGTAGGAGGAGATGGGACGTTTGACCAGCACCTCCAGCACCTCGGGGTCTATGTGAAATCTTGTATCATTCTGCAAGTCCTGCTTTAGTCCCATATCGCTTTGCACCTCGGAATCTGATGAGTTTGAGTTTTTTGGGATTTTCATTTTTGAAATACTGTATCTTAGCCATCAGCATAACTATTATCATATAATGATACAGCTCTGAATGTTCGGTTATGTAGTTTATCAGCATACAGCTTAGCCCTATTGCAAGGATATAATTTGAGATGCACTGCTTCTTCCTGCCGGCTCTCAAATAGGCGATAAGCGTCATCACGGAGAACACCGCAAACAGCAGTATGCCTCCGTCAATGAGTATCTGCAAAAACGGTGTGTGGCACGGATAAAGATACAAGCTGTATTCATTTATCGGGAACAGTCCCTTCTGAAAATATCCGCCGTGACCCAGCAGAGGACTTTTTTCTATGTACTTCATAGCCTTAGCCCAAAGAACTGTGCGGTCGTGCAGGGTGATATCCTTGTGGAGTACGTTAGTGATGAAGTTTTTCACAACTGACGTGTTCAGACCCCACAGGCAGATGATTATTGCTGCCACTACTCCGATGAAGAGAATTTTTGTGTTGATCTTTCCGATGTACAGGGTGTAGATCAGCAGTGCAAGGAACAGGGTCATACTCACCACAGCAGAGGCAGCCCAAACTCGGATGACCGTCAGCTCCGCTATTGCGACCGCTCCCCACACGTACCAACGCAGACGGCTGAATTTTTGCATTGAGCTGACTATCATACACGCAACACCCGGTATCAGCACATAGGCAAGTGCGTTGTCATCGCCCAGCAGATGTGCGGTGTGGTAGGTGGAGGTGGTGTACAGACCACCCGGAAAGATAATATCTGTGATAAAATTTAAATATATATACGACCCGTACAAAAACGACAGGGCTGTAAGCAGTTCATTAAGACGTTTTTCCGCCTCTATGCAGATAAGCATTGCAAGTGCGGTGAAGATAAGCACCTGATACAGCACGTACATCAGGTACGCTCGGGCAAAGATGTAGGTCGATACAATATATATCATATCAAACGCATACAGCCACGGCAGAAAGCTCTGCTTCTTGATTAGTTTTATTCGCTGAAACGACATAAAGAATATGACCGCTGCCGATATGATCGAGGCATATCTGTAAAACATTCCGAAAAACTGCGGAAGCTCTGCGTAGGTTCGCTGCCGAATAAAGGGAAACAGCAGTAAGACCAGCCATACTATATGCAGTTGTCGCTTAGAGATCTTGACCATTGTTCCCCCCGTTGTTTTAATTATTCTCTGTCAAAGCCCTCTGCACGGCTTCAAGATAGGCGTAGCCGTTCGCCGTGTCGGGTTCAAGATAAGCACCCTCCGCCCACTCATTCCAGGCATTGATAAACAGAAATTCGTTGTTCACGCTGTTGCTTCGCTCTATCTGTCTTGCGAGAAATTTCTCAAACAGCTGTGGTGAAGCATCTGCCGTGACCGTTCCGCCCTCGGCTCGCCTGGGAGTATTGTCCCAGCCTGTGAAAATGCCGAGGTAGCTTGGCTTGTCGGAGGTTTTCAGCGGACGCTCCGTAATATGCTCACAGGTCTTTTCATAAGAAAATGTAGAATATTTTTTGCCGAAAAACAGGCTTATCTTGTTGGCTGCCTTCTCTATAGTACCCTTGTCAAAGCTTCGTGTGTAGCCGGGTTCAAAATCCAGTATGGCAGAGGAGTTTTTGCACTGTGCATCGTGCTGAAAATTGTTGTTCTCCTCCACAATATATATGCCTGCAAAGCCGTTCTCACGGCAAACGCTGTCCCAGTAGTCAATTATCTCTTCACAACCGGTAACATTGTTGGTTCTGTAGATGACAAACATCGGCTTGTTATCGACCTTGATGTATCTGTCGTCCTTAAAGAACGGCATGAGGTAGCTTATATGTTTTTCCCAATCCGTTTTATCGTCGTAATCCTGCGGCATAATGACTTCTCTGTTCTGTCCGTCCCAGGAGCGTGTCCACGGCTCGTTAGCCCAGCACATACAAAACGGCAGGTCAACGTCCTTTTCACGGAGTATCAGCTCCAAGGGTTTTTCAAGCAGGAGCTTACCGCTGAACCAATAGTGATAGTAGCAAAATCCGTATATGCCGTACCTCCGGGCAAGCTCTGCCTGTCGGAGGTGAGTGGACCTGTCCAGCATATTGTAGCACCCGTCAAGGGGGACTCTCGGCTGACTGTGACCCTCAAACATCGGCTTAGCCTTATTCACATTGTCCCAGTCGGTAAAGCCCTCGCCCCACCAGCTGTCATTTTCGGGTATTGCGTGGTACTGTGGCAGATGAAACGCTATCAATTTTACCATGGTAAACTCTCCTGTCATCTGTAGTAGGCATATATCTTATAAAAACAAACGTCTATATTTTTTATGCAGGCAAGAATTTTTTGAAATTTATTTCCCTGTTCCAATTCATTCATAAATTTGATTCGTTTTTCGTAGAGCTTGATTTTCTCTTCGGGAATTATTCCGCATTTGCGTGAAACGCTGATGACATTCTCGGCAGACCTCAGCATAACCGAGTTATCGCCCGAAACGTTCTCGCCCGTGTCAATATGTACATAGACGTTTTCACGGTTGAGGGCAAAGGTTTTTCCGTATTCAAACATCAGCATCCAGAGAAAAATGTCGTCACCGCCGTTATTTTCAATGATGTACCTGCACCATTCATCGGGGACAGCGGATCTCTTTATCAGACAATGCCCGGGGGAAACTATCTGATTGGCGGCGTACAAGAATATCTTTTCCCTAGTGGCAAGCCGATGCTTTGGCAGGTTGCGGTATATCTGTCGTTTTTTGTCACCATTCATCTTGAAGCCGTTGCCGATAACAAGGTCGGCAGTGCCTATCGCACTGCACTGAGAGTACAGACAGATGTCCTCTATCTTGTCGTCCTGATCCAAAAACAAAATGAAGTCGCCGTCCGAAACGCCGAGACCGTTCACCCTCGACTGATGTATGCCGCAGTTTCGGGGATTGTTATGCACAGCTATCTCAATATCGTGCCGTTCACTCAGCAGGCTTGAGGTTATCGGGATATCGGGATAATCATTTATCAAAACAAGCTG
>CACYCD010000126.1 GCA_902772755.1 uncultured Ruminococcus sp. | reverse complement strand
TCAGCGAATAGTTATTTACCATATACATACTCTTTTCGGAATCGAAATTACCCTTTGAGAACAGGCATTTGTCATCATAGACAGAGTTGTATTTTCCGTTGGACATAGACTGCTGCAACACTTCTCTCATAAACTCGATATTATCCTTAAACTCCTTAGTCTCAAAGCTGACAGTCCCACGCTCTGCATCTATATTGTCGCCTATGTAGCGATAGAGAAAATCCCGTGAGCTTTCGTAGCTGTCAAATAGAGAGAGATTATCCGAATTTGTGAATTGTTTGAGCTTAGTGCGAAGGTTATTGAAGGTCAGATTGTCGGTTTTTTTCAGCCCGCTGTCCTCCAGCAGATTTTTTTGTGAAAAGTAAATATCGGGTTCTATAAGCATCGGCATCATATAACGCTTGCCCTTGTACACTCCCACATCGAGCAGTGCTTTATCGTAGTTATTGATATCAAGAGCTTTGTCATCACTGTCATTTTCAATATAGGGATTAAGATCCTCAAATGCACCCTTGTCCATCAGCTTACGTATCGGGAGTTGGTTATCAAGGATTATCAAATCGGGACCTCCGCCCGACATAATCTCGGTGGACATCTGCTGTACCATAGCATCACGTGTGGAAAATTTCACAAGATACACTGCATTTTCTCCCATATTCATACCTGTACAATAATTGTTGTACGCATTGCACATTTGAAGCAGCGGATAATAAAACTTGGTATTGTTGTCGTATGACAGGGAATCGTCCTCACCCGTGACATAAGTATAGAGGGTAACTCTGTCATTCCTTCGGTCGGTCGTTTCCTGTCTGCGTGTGCGGACTACTCCCGTGAGAAATTTTTCCTGTTCACGGCAGGAGGCAAGCGAAAGCAGGATAAGCACAGCAAAGAACGCACTGACTGCTTTTGATACTTTTATTTTGTTTAGCATAACTATACCTCGATAAAACGGCAGGGTCATACCCTGCCGTGAATCCTACAAAATATAACCGATCTTCTTCATAGCTTTGTCAAGTGTACGCTGACTGAATTTTGCGGCAAAATCTGCTGCCTTAGTCCAGGTTTCTTCCATAAAAGCTCTGTCCTTGATTATTCTTTCGTACTCATTCTGAATGGGTCTGAGGTTCTCCACCACAGCTTCTCCCACTGCGGTCTTGAAATCGCCGTAGCCCCTTCCGCTGAAATCGCTCTCTATCTGCTCGGAGGTAAGACCGGTCACCGCACTGTATATAGTCATAAGGTTGGTTATGCCGGGCTTGTTCTCAGGGTCAAACCTCACCTGTGCATCATTATCGGTTATTGCCCGTTTAAATTTTTTCATTATTGTTTCGGGCTTGTCAAGGACATAGACGCACCCGTTCACATTTTCATCACTCTTGCTCATCTTGTTTTCGGGTGTCTGCAATGACATAACCCTCGCACCGTTTTTGGGAACGAAGCCCTCAGGGATCTTGAAAACATTTCCGTACAAGCCGTTGAAGCGTGTTGCTATATCCCTTGTGATTTCAAGGTGCTGGAGCTGGTCGGCACCCACAGGGACCTTGTCAGCCTGATAGAGCAGGATATCCGCAGCCATAAGTACAGGATAGGTGAACAATCCTGCATTAATGTTATCTGCGTGCTTTCGGCTCTTGTCCTTGAACTGGGTCATTCTGGACAGCTCACCGAACTGCGTATAGCAGTTGAGCAACCACGCCAGCTGAGAATGAGCGGAAACATGGCTCTGTATAAAGAACACACTTTTTTCGGGGTCAACTCCGCAGGCGAGCAGGAGTGCATAGAGATCAAGTATGTTCTTTCTGAATTCCTTTGGGTCTTGTCTGACCGTTATAGTGTGAAGGTCGGCAAGTGCATAAAAGCAGAAGTATTCATCCTGCATACTCACCCAGTTTTTGATAGCTCCGAGATAGTTGCCGAGGGTCATTGTTCCGCTGGGCTGTATCGCACTGAAAACTATAGGTTTTTTCTCCATTGTTCTTTCCCCCATCAGATATATTCCTTTGCAGTCTTTGCAAGCAGCTTTATACCACGCTCAAGCTGTTCGTCCGTAGGTGTTGAAAAATTGACCCTGAACAGCTGACAGCTCTCGCTTTCATCAGTGAGAAACGCATTGCCGGGAACAACACATACCTTGTTTAGAACTGCGGATTTGCAGAATGACGGCATATCCACTCCTTCGGGGAGGGTGCACATCGTAAACAGGCCGCCTGTTATCGGAGCATAGGTGATGCCGAGAGGCACGAGATATTCGTCCATCAGCTTCATCATAAATTCCGCTTTTTTTCTTTTTTTATTTCTGAGCATATCCAGATGTGCATCAAAGTCGTATTTTGTGATAAATTCATTGCAGACCATCTGTGACCAAACATTTGTATGAACATCATTGCCCTGCTTGCAGACAACCATCTTTTGGAACACAGGCTTTGGTGCTATTGCGTATGCAACACGCATACCGGGAGAGATAACCTTGCTCATTGAGCCTGCATAGATCACTATGCCCTCGGTGTCAAAGCTCTTTATGCAGGGGATATACTCGCCCGAATAACGCAGGTCGCCGTAGGGGTTATCCTCTATTATCATAACTCCGTACTCCTTGGCAAGCTCGTATATCCTCTTGCGTTTTTCAAGGGAGGTCGTAAGTCCTGTCGGGTTCTGGAAATTTGGAATGGTATAGATCAGCTTTGCGTTTTTATTTTCTTTCAAAGCATTTTCAAGTGCATCCATATCCATTCCGTCGCTCTGCATGGGAACACCAACAAGCTTTGCATTGTAGCTGCGGAAGGTATTGAGAGAACCTATAAATGACGGAGCTTCGGTTATGACCGCATCTCCCTCATTGACCAGTGCCTTTGAAGCAAGATCCATTATCTGCTGTGCACCTGTGGTTATGAGGATATCGTCATCATCTGTGCCGATATCGTGATGTGCTTTCATATATTTTTTCAGAGTTTCCCTGAGTGCGGGATAGCCCTCGGTCACGCTGTACTGCAAAACACCTATGGGATTTTCCGCAAGCAGACGCTGTGAGATCTCCCGTATCGCTTCAACGGGGAAAGCCTCGGGGCTGGGGTTGCCTGCGGAAAGCGAAACAACCGACGGGTCTGCCGCATACTTGAAAATCTCTCTTATTGCAGAGGGCTTGAGGGTCTGCACCCTGTTGCTGAAATAATATTCCATAAATAAAACCACCTTATAAGCTTTTCAAAATATTATAACATATAACACCGTAATATGAAATATTTTGATAATAACTTTGTGCATATAAACAAAAAAGCACTCTGCAAACTATGCAAAGTGCCAATGAATCATTTGATTTTCTCGCATCTTATTGTACAGCGTCTGCTGCCGTCATAAGTACAGGTAAACAGCGTCAGATCCCAGGGGTCGGACTTAGTGGGGGTTTCAAGCTCATCTGTCTGATGCGGACTGAGAGTTTCCACTGTAAGCACCTTGTACTTGTAGACATTTTTTTCAACATCGGTAAAAATAACCTTTGAATCGGGCTGCAGGGACTGAATGTTTCCAAAGTGGGTGGAGTAGTTGTGAGCGGCAATGACCATATTGTTTTTATAGACCGAACCGCTGTACCTGCAGGGGGATATGAGCAATCTGTCATAATCCCACTTGTCCATCACGGGAACTTCAATATCCAAATCCGGAATCTTCAGCTTTCCCAAATAGCGGTAGCCGTCTATTTTTACGGTAGGCATCTCCCTGTCGGGATTATCCGTGGGGAATGTGACGGATTCCCTGTCAAGCTGTTTATCTAGCGAGGTGAGTATTTCCTTTGAAGCCTCACCTGCCCGTCTTGAATCCCAGAGATTATAGACCGTAAGCACCAGAGCAGCCACCATAAGAGCAAAGCCGATTACGATAAAAACCGTTCCTGTCCTTCTCTTCATATTCAGCTGTTCCTCTTGATGCCAACACCGATAATTATCATAAGACAGCCACCGATAACCAGCCAGGTTACAGGCCACCAAAGCTGACCAGTCTGCGGTATTTCTGGAGTACCGTCACCGGGATTTGTGGGAGTTGGTGCTGACGGAGTAGGCATTGTATTTGTGTTATAAGTGGGTGTTGAATAACCCGGAACAGTCCCTGTGGTAGTGGGCTGTGTAGTTTGAGTGATCACAGGTGCGGTGGTAGTCGTAACACGCTCTTTGCCAACGTTGGTAATGGTGAACGAAACTGCACCGTCATTCTCGATCTTTACCTTGTAGCCTGACGGAACTTCCTTTTCGACTACCTTCCACTCGTATGCAACGCTGAGATTCTTCCACGCATATTTCCAACTGTTTGAGCTGTTCAGAATGGCGATATCATAGACAAAACCGTCTCTCAAAAGCTGGACTGTCACAGACCTCGGTCTTGATTGACCCTCATCCGACTTCCATACCTTTATAACGCTGATGTCGATGTACTTTTTGCCGGCATCGTGAACCTCGTACTTGCAGTCAACGGTCACGCTTCTCTGTTCCTGAGAGCCAATATACCTTGGAACGGAAATAAGTGCAGGCTTTATGGCGTAAACCTTTTTATCCTTTGAAAGCCTCTCGCCTACTATCAAATAAACGCCATCGGTCAGGCTGTCAAATACTACCTTGCGTTCATCACCAGATACTGCCGTTCTGAGTGGTGTGAGGTTGTCACGCTGGATATAGGCAGAGAGTGTATCTGCGGCTGCCTCGGAGGTAAGCTCTACCTGATAACCGCTCATTTCTTCTGTAAAGGAATAACCGTTTTGGTTTATATCGGCTATGCGGTACAAACTAAAGCTTTGTCCCGTAACAGGGCAATTGAGAGTAATACTGCCATCTGTTTCAACCGCAACTGCACGGAACGGAAAGCAGAGTATTACAGCCAAAACGGCAATAACAACGGCACATAGCCTAAATTTTTTTATCAATACCATCTGCGATCCTCCTTACCGAATCATCTGTTTTTCTTGGACTTATTTCTTCCGTAGAATAAGACAAATATTATCAGGAACACCAGCATCGGAAATGCTATGACGGGTGCCACCATAACGGGGTCTATCTGCAAAGCATCTGCGGTGACCCTGACCTCTGAGGACTTTTTGGTGTTCTTTACCCTGTGTCCCCTCACCAGCAAACGATGGGTATTAACACCGTAGGGAGTGCAGGTGACCAGCGTACATAGATCTTGATCTTCAACTCTTTCAAGGTCGGCAGTTTCGTGAGGCTCGACCACTCTTATCTGATCCACCTCGTAGGTCAGAGTTTCATCGAGTACTCTCACTATGAAGGAGTCGCCTTCGTTGAGCTTGTCGATGTCGGTGAAGAGCCTCGCTGAGGGCAAGCCCCTGTGTCCAGATAAAATCGAGTGGCTTCCCCTTCCCCCTATGGGAAGTGAAGAACCCTCCAGGTGTCCTATGGCTATCTGCAAAACGTTTGCATCCGTGCCATGATAAATGGGAAGTGAGCAGTTGATCTTTGGGATCTCCACATATCCCATAATACCGGTGCCTGATATATCAAGGGTTTCTTCATAGAGCTTGATCTCTGCGTCCGAAAGCTTCCAGTGGGTGGGTGCTTTCGCCAGATCTGAGTTGTATTTTTTTGCCTTGTTCAATATCTTATTATACTGCTTCTTGTCGATTTTTGCAACATTTTCTACGTATCTTGTTATATCTCTGTTCTGATTTAAATTGTTGATATAATCGCCCAAAGAGGGATACAGCAGCAGGGAGAGCCCTACAAACAACACTATCAGTATAAAAATTGTAGAGAGCTTCTTTTTCATTATGCAGGGTTCTCCTTGCTGCTGCAGCCCGACAGTGTGCCGAACTGCAGCAGTGTTTTGGGAAGTATAAATATTCAGGGGAAACCGCCGTAAAGACAATTTCCTATGAAGTCGTTAGCTTGGTAATTAAGAGTTTCCCTATTATCTCTTAACTCTTCTTGCGATGAGCATAAGTACAGCACCTGCAACGAGGATAGAACCTGTTACGTAGATGATAGTTGTACCCATACCACCTGTTCCGGGAAGGTCAAATACCTTTGTATTTGCTACTTCGATTTCAACTGTACCGTTGGCAACGTTTGAGCCTGAGCTTGATACTGCATTGTCAACATTCTTGGAAACAGCTACGCCGAGGTTTGTGAGGGCATTTGAAGCAACGCCGTCCCATGTCTGGCACTCGTCATTGTTCTTGTCGGGAAGGATAGTAGCTGTGATAGTGATATCAAAGTCACCTGAAAGCATCTTATAGCCGTCGGGAGCCTGGAACTCTGTGATGGTGTATGTACCGTCGTCAAGACCCTGAGCAACTGCAAGACCTGTGCTGTCTGTAATGAAAGCCTTGGCAGCCTTCTGATCAGCTACCCAAGCGGGCTTGCCTGCAACCTCTGCAAAATACTGACCGTTCTGGTTCTTGATAAAGAAGGTAGCACCTGCAAGTGTTTTTGTTGCGTCTGCACTGTCAGTCTTTACGATGTCAAGCTCGTATGTGAATACTACAACTACATCTTCTTCTGTCTTGTCTGTGTCGCCGCCGTCCTCGGGCTTGCCTGAGTTGTTGGGGTTGTTTGAATATTCAAGAACTACTGTGTTGAGGTTGCCGTTGTAACCAATTACTGCATCCTCATTGAGAGTTGCAACATAGTCTACTACAAAGATAGAGGACTTTGTTACGTTTCTGATAGCCTTTACGTTGTCGCAGGTAACATCCAGCTGTGTAACGCCTGTTCTTGCATTTGTTGTTGTCTTAACATTGAAGCTGCCTGTAACATCTGTGCCTACATAGCTTGCTCTTGCATTGTTGTAGTTATACATTGTTACCTTAATGCTGCTCTCGTCAACTGTAAGACCCTTTGAAAGACTATCCTGGAAGGAATAGTAGTAGCTTGTATAATCATCAAATGTGTTGGGGAGTGTGCCGTAGAGTCTGAAATCGATGTCATCACCGATGTCATAGTCAGCAACATCATTGTAGCCCTCGCCATAGTTAAGACCTACAAAGTTGCCTGCAGCGTCCTCTGTGCCGATGGTAGTGCTCTGATAATCGGTTGAGTAAGTCTCTTCCTTAACCTTCTTCTCTACCTGGGGAACAGAAACCTTTACCTCGATTTTTACAACACCATCGGTAACGGGCTTGATAAAGCTTGCGTTCTTTGTGCCGGTAGCGTTTGTATCAACAAAGAGGTAGTAGCCGTTTGCGATAGTACCGTTGTTTCTTACGGTTCTGCCTGCACCCAGCTCGGGGAAGTTCTCAACAGTCTCAACAAAAGCCTGTACGAAATCGTAGTCAGCCTTGTTTTCTTCAAGGATTCTTGCAACGTCTTCAGCGGTCTTAGCTGAATAGAAGGCATTGTATCTGCCTGAACCAAAGGCTGTGTTGCCCTTGAGGTCAGCGATAAAGCCGTTTGCATTGCTGCCTATGTCTGAGCCCCATGCAATAGACTCAAACTTGCCGTCTGCGGCTGTACCGGAAAATACCTGGTATGCCTTGTAGGAGTGTGTGAGAACCTCATCGGGGGATGCCGCAAAGGCTGTCACTGTCATAGCCAAAACCAAAAGTACGGAAATAGCTATAGCGGATAATCTTTTTACAACTTTCATTTTCGTCACCTTTCTTCTTTAATTTTTTTGATAATGAAAATTATATCCTCTATTATCACCTTGCCGGATGATCAGTCCGACAAGGAGTTTATCAACGTCCGTCAGGTCATGGAACTGTTCATAAATAAATTTTCGTTTCTGTTTGTCCGATTTGCCCTGTACTGTCTTGCACTTCCTTGAAATACATCGGTATTTCAGCGGTCGTGTGACCGGTACAGAACAAATCAGCCTAAGTATTAAATTGAAAAATTATTTCTTCACAAATCCTGTCTGCCGAACGGTTCTGACCATATTGATATTAGCCGTCAAAATACTCCTTTCTGCGTTTGACTGCATAAGCTATGCAGCCTACACCAAACGCCAACAACAGCACTCCGATCACTCTGTAGGGGCCTGTTCCCTCTCCGCCTGTTTCGGGGAGACTGAACAACTCCTCATCGGTGAGCCTGAGATCTCCGACATAATTATCATCGCTTGCAGGCAGGATAAGTGTTATGTCATCGTTTGGCTGCGTTTTTGTTACAGTTTGTTCGAGAGCGGTATTTTGACTTTCCGAGAAGTAGAACCAATGCTTTGCACTGTCAAGGCTGTATCCCTTTGGCGGAGATATCTCCTTGATATAGTACAGCTTGTTCTCCTCGTAGATAATACCCTTTTCGACGTTTGTTTCAAACATACAGGAACCCTTGTCATCGGTTTTCTGCGAGTCTATCAAAACGTCGTCATAGGAATAAAGTCCGTACTCGGCACCCTCAAGCAGGATCGTATTGTCATGGTAGTCGACCTTTACAACGTTGACTACATAACGCTTGTAATCCCATTCGTCCTCATAACGAAATTCTCTTGAGTACCTATAGTAGAATGACTTCATCTTAACGGTGTTGCTGAGAGTGACTGTATCTCCGCTGACAGGCTTGTCGATCATGGTGCGGTAGGTCAAGGTGTACCTGTAGCGTCCCAGATCCCTGATGCGGATAACGATGTCATCGCCCTGCACTTTTACGGAATAGTCACTCGGCGGAAGCTCTGTTTCTTTGGTTCCGTCATACTTTGTGATGCTCATGGATCCCAGCACATATTTCATACTGCTCATGGCATCTGTCAGCACGATCTCCGTATCGACCCTTCCGTCATTGTCAAGGTCAAGCTTGGAGAAGTCCGCTAGGTCCTCATTGATGACCACACTGAAGGTGCTTATAAAGCCGTTGTCCTCAGTTGCGTGCTTTATCTCGTGCTTGGTCATAAAGTACGAGTAACCCACAGAAACATCGTCTGTGTTTTTACCGCAGATGTACTTTCCGTTTTCGTTTATGAATTCATTAAGAAGCGTAGCTTCATTCCTATACTTTAATGTTGAACCACCATTGATATCATCGTAGATCTGCCTCTGGTTATCAAAGATGTTTTCACCTGTGGCACCGTCAATATTGTTCTTGTACTTTACGATTATCTCTGCGTTGTTTTCACTGTTCCAGCAGGTACACCAGCCGGGGTACTTGTTGCCTGCAAGTGAAATGAGCGATTTGCAGTTTCCGCTTTCGTTGTGATAGCATATCTCCTGTTCGCAGTTACACCTGTTCACAAAGTACATAGACTTTGAAACGGGGTCGAGCCAGTATGCGACCTTTACGGAACTGTCGTTGTATACATCGTCAAGACACTTGAGGTCCTCAGTGGCTATGGTTTGAGATTTGTCGTCAAAGTATCTTATGGTAGCCTCGGTGGTGTCCTTGTCAAACTCGTACACCCACGTTGAGGTCACCTTGGACTGATCCTGGATTGACCACTGTCTGAGCGGTGCGTCCTCTCTGTGCTTAGGGATAATGGCTTTGATCTCAAAGTGCATATATCCGTCCATCGCTCCGTCATCGGCTATATAATAGCCCGACTTTGTCAGCGACTGCTTGACGGCTTCTTCAAAATCCACCATCAGTGAGATTCTGCCCACCACGTTCTGATATCTGTTGGCTTCTTCATCAAATTTAAAAATTATATAATCAAGGTCAGGTGTTACCTCGTATGTGCCTATGGAAGAAGCTTCTCCCTGTGAGCCTCCCTGCTTGGCGATCTTGCCGGTGAGGTACTGCTCTTTAACGGATTTTAGCTCCTTGGGCAACTTATACGAGTAGGAATCAGGCAGTATGCCGTTTGGTGACTTAACGGTCAGTGTGAATGTGTAGCCACCTCCCGAAGCATTGTAGGTGTATGCGGATTGATTGTTCTTGTCATAAAGCGTGTAGCTTATCTCTCCGCCTATTGACGCAAGGTATTCCTCCAGATCTGTATAGGCTTTTCCGTCCTTTACTCCGGACTCGGAAACATCCTTTTTCTTTCTGTCGGATTTGTCCTTGTCGTCTGCTTCGGTCGTGGGTTCGGTGGTGGTTTCCTCCTCTGTGGGAGTTGTCATCTCCTGTTCCTCACTGACTGCCGTATTTTCCTGTGCTTGTGTTGTTTCCTCAACCGATGAGGGAGCTGTGCCGTCCTCCTCGGAATCGGTGCTGTCCTTCTGATAGCATTCATCTGTGTGGATATGCTCCGGCTTGGTGCAGACAAGTTCCTTCTCTGCCTCATAGCATTCCTCAGAGTGAATGTGATTTTCGTCCTGTGCCTTCTTGCACACCAGAGTTTTGACGGTCTTGTAGCAGTTTTCTATGTGGATATGCTCCTCATAACCGCAGTCCGGCGAATCCAGCGTAATTGCAGGCAAAATCAAAGCGTAGGTCGTGCAGAATACCACAACTGCCGCCAGTCCTATCAATATCCGGTGTAAGTTTCGCCGTCGTTTGTGCTTCACTGCATAAGCACCGTAATAACTCTTTTCGTTATTCACCTAAATATCCTCCCTTCCCAATGGAGTTAATCTTTTGCCTGATTTTTCAGGAAATGCTTCCCATCTTTGAAACAGGCCACACCCTAAAGACGATCTTGCCGACTATCTGTTCCTCGGACACACAGCCCAAGGTAGTACTGCGACTGTCTACGGATGTTTCTCTATGATCTCCGCATACAAATATCCTGCCGGAGGGTACTTGATACGGAAGCTTGATGTCACATTCTCCCAATGCTTTTTTCCTGATGTACGGCTCGTCTATGAGCTTATTGTTGACATAAACATTGCCGTCATCATCTATATTGACCCAATCACCTTCAAATGCGATCACTCGCTTTACAAGGATCTTGTTGTTGTAATAAAAAGAAATGATATCGCCCTGCTGAAACTCAGATCCCTTTAACGAGAGAACGATGTTGCCCTCTGACAGGGTGGGAGTCATTGAAGAGCCGTATATCTGCAGCACGGGCAGAAACAGCGTAGCCACAAGAACAGCGGCTGCGGCAACTGCCACAAGTGCAAAAACGGAATTTCTCAGCATTACATTTTTGTTTTTACGGGTTTTCTCCCACTTCAGCTCTGCCTCCAGCTGAGAAACACTGGGCAGTTCATCGGGCGAATACTGCTTTTTGTCCTGCTTTTTTTTAGGCTTATTTTCACCTTTGCCCTGAAAAAGTGATTTATTCCGGACAGAAGCCGACTTTT
>CACYCD010000125.1 GCA_902772755.1 uncultured Ruminococcus sp. | reverse complement strand
TAACCTTCTTTAGTGCTTTGTCATACGCAAAGGCTCTGTCTCCGATAGTTTCAAGTGCATCGGGGAAAATAGCTTCACTCAATTTGTAGTCATTGTAGAATGCGTAAGAACCAATAGCCTTCACACTTTCACCAAAGGTAACACTTTCCAGTGCCTGGCAGTCAAAAAAAGCCCTATTGTTTATGTTTGTCACGTATTTTCCGAGCTTGACAGAAGTGATGTTCTTGTTTCCGGAAAAAACGCTGTTTCCGATGACAGTGACCTCCTTGCCATCGAGCTTGTCGGGTATAACGATCTCGGTATCCGAGCCCTTATACGACTTGATCGAAACATGGGTATACTCATCAACAAGAGTATAGGTGTAGTCACCGCTTTCATAGACCTCTTCATTTGCCGAAGCTTTTGAGCGGTCGGTCGATGCTGCGAATACTTTTGGGAAGAATTCGTCGGGAAAAATCGACGTAACGCTGAAAACCATCAGAAAACTGAGGACTATCGCAGTCGTTCGTTTTAACAGTTTCACATAAAACTCTCCTTTTTTCTGCTGTATTCTTTTGAACACAGCTCAAATTTATACATCATAATAATATCACATAGAATAATAAATATATTCTTAATAAGAATTATATACTATTTTCTATGTATAAATTTTCCTTGGATATATACCTTTATTTGTAAAAAATGACACCTGCCTGATTCGGCAGATGTCAATTAAAAAATCTATGCTTTCAATATCAAACCTATGATGTATATTATCACAAAATGAACAGGATAAAAAACATAAAAAAGATATTTGAGCCTCAACTTACCCTTTTTTTCGTTACAGACAGCGATAACAAGCAAGGACAGGAAGCACCACACCTGATAATCCTGAAAGACAAAGCACATTATCAGCAGGACAGGAATCGAACACAGCACCTGAATATATTTCTTGCGGGGAATGTAAAATACCATCGGCAAAATAACACCCCAAAATCCGTAGTCGATTTTATAGTAAAAGCTCCCGTTTATATGTGGCAGTACTTCGCATATAAAGAAAAATATACCAAGTGTCAAAACAAAAAACCACGGCTCTTTATCAGCAAATTTTTGATATGTATATATCAAAAAAATTCCCATACTGAAGGTCAGCAGGGTATTTACCAATTCTCCTCCCACAAAAATTATAAAAAATATCTGGCATATTATACCCAACACTGTTATTCGCAGAAAATAGTTTTTCATACTTCTTGTATGACGACAGCCCACTGCAATTGAATATGCAAACAGCGGAAATGACAATCTGCCGATTATCCGCAAAATGAGCATATCGCCAAAAAGCATATATCCCAAATGGTCAATAAACATTGACAGCATTGCTATAATTTTTATATGGTTGGAATTTAGTCCGTACTTATCAATAAAAGCTCGCATTTTACTTAAAAAAATCTTTAGCTTCCGTTCATAGCCTTGTACGCTGTCATCACGGCATCAAGGCTGATATCACATTGAAGTGAATAAACATTTATTGTATTTAATACCTTATCAAGCAGTGATAAAAGCTTCGCTGTTTTTTCGGGATCATTTATCCTGACAGTCTGATTTAAGAAAAGCATAATTGACTGTCTGTGGGACAAAGGATGAATTGAATTATCCGTACCTCTGCATATTTGGCAAACACTTTTCAGAGGAACCATTATATTGCTGCTTATATCATTCTTGCCCGAAAAGGGATTTCCGCAGGCAAATATTTCATCATTCACAATGCGTACTATCGGCTTGTCATCATTTATCATTACGGCACGCTCACCAAAATGCTTTCTCCACAGAGAAGTGTGGGTGGATTTGCCGACTCCGCTGTCAGCCGTAAAAAGATAAGCTTTCCCATCAACCGCTATTGCCGAGGAATGAAGAAAAAAACCGTCATAGTCCAAAATATTATCAAACAGTGCAAGAGCATAAAGACCGTGTTCCGCAATATCTCTGTCAGAATGCGGATACAGCTTTAAGTAGCCGTCGATCTGTTCTTCCGTGATATTCATAGAAAAATCCGGAACAGCAGCTTGATCTTCGGCAAGATACTTGCGTGAACGGTTGAGAGTAAGGGGATATTTTGGAGAAAATTCTATATTAAGGCCGCAGATACTGTACAGCATAATTATCTGTGATAAATCAGCAGTATAGCTCTGCCGTCATTTACTGTGATGCTCGCTTTATCGCTGTTAAACACGTTGCTGATTCCCCTTGATACATTGTAGGTCAGTGTAAACGAGTCAAGCGGATACTCGGCACCCTCGTAAGAAACATTCACCGCTTCACAAGCGTATGGAAATACAGAAAAAATCAGACCCTTGTTGCCCGACATATCGTAGGTACCCTTGTTCAATATACGGATCTCCTCACCGTTGTTTCTGGCTACTCCTTTGTAGTGGTACTCGGAGAGAAAAGCAAGAATAGCAATATTTGCAAAGGTGTGATCGGTGCGTCCGCCAATTGAACCCAGAAGCAGAAAATTCCTGTGTCCCCTGCGTATACATTCCATAACACAATGCTCGGTGTCGGTATCGTCCTTGCGGGTGTTGAGCTTTACTATTTCTGTATCGGCAGGAAGCTCCTCCTTGAGCGAATCAAAGTCACCGATAATGAGATCCGGCAATATCCCTGCCTGCTTTGCATAAGAATAACCCGAATCTGCACAGACGATATAATCATCGGGGCAACAAAGCTCTTTTATTTCATCAACATTTGTATCGGGAGAACCTGAAATAATTACACATCTCATTTCTTTATCTGCCACTCCTTAATATTCTTGATTTCACTGTACATTTCAGTGTAGCTCTTATGACGTGTCGGAGCTATTTTGCTGTCCTTCACAGCTTGAAGAACGGCACAGCCCTTCTCGCAGGTGTGAGTACAGGTGCTGAAACGACAGAAATTTATATGCTCTTCAAATTCAGGGAAGCAATACTGCAGCCGGTTCTTATCAGTCATACCAAACTTTTCCATATTTACTGTTGAAAAACCCGGGGTGTCTGCAACACAGCAGCCATCAATACTGATAAGCTCAACTGCCCTGGTGGTGTGTCTGCCCCTGCCAAGCTTGTCACTGATCTCACCCGTGGCTAAATTCAGCTGAGGAAAAAGACCATTCAGCAAGGTGGACTTGCCTACTCCGCTGTTTCCCGTAAAAGCAGAGGTCTTTCCTTTAAGATAATCCTTTAAGCCGGTGCAGGCTTTATCGGTTGAATAATCTATCAAAAAGGTTTTGATGCCACTGCCTGAATAGATATCAAAAAGCTCTTTCCCCTGTTTCAGATCGGTTTTGGTGACTGCGACTACAGGCTCAATATTATTGCAAACTGCATAAGCGGTCATTTTGTCGATCACCGAATAGTTTGGCTGCGGAGCTGTAGTGCTTGATACAACTACCAGAATATCAATATTTGCAACAGGTGGGCGAATCAGATGATTCTTTCTTTCCGATATTTCTTCTATAACGCAATAGCCCTCGGAAGGGATCTTGATTTTTACAAAATCGCCGACAAGAGGTGTGCTGCTCTTGCTACGGAACACACCTCTTGCCTTACATTCATATACTTTGTCGGCAGATTCTACATAGTAGAATCCGCCGATACCTTTAATTATTCTGCCCTGCAAAATGTCCATAGATCTGCGTTACACCTGCGGAACGATATCATCAGTTATGACCGCATCTGTGGGTACTTCAACCGGCTCTGTAACTACGGGAATTTCCTCTGAAACAGGCTCTGTAGCATCTGTAAGATCCTCTGTAGGCTCGTAGATGTCAGTAGTGTCTGTGGGCATCACCATTTCTGTCGGAAGCTCAGTAACAATATCAGTCACCGGCTCGGTTGAGACAGTCGGCATTGCGTAGTCATGATAGATCGGTGTACCGACCTTCTCATTCTGGAAGTCAATGGTAAGCTCCTGATACAACTGACCGTTTAGATAAATCTTAACCTCTGTGTTGCTTCCCGAGCCTGTAAGCGTGAACTTAAATGCTTTCTGCTCAGAAGGCACAACAGTTGTTGTGAGGTAAACATCTCTGTCAACAGTTACCTGGAACGAAACTCCGTTCGTTTCTGCCGAAGGCAGCTGAACCGTGATATCAACACTCTTGTTATCCTTTTTACCGCCCGAAAGGATCAGCTTAACAGTGTAGTTTTTCTTGACCTTTCCTCCCTGGAGGGGATTCTGACGGATAACAGTATCCTTTTCTTCATAGCTGTTGTCGTCATATTCAAACTCATACTGCAAATTTCTGTCGGAAAGTATCTGAGCCGCTTCGCTGAGAAGCTTGCCTGTTACATCGGGAACAGTGACCTTGCTCTCGACTGTACCCTTCGATACATAAACATATACAGTTGAACCGATAGTAGTCTTTGTTCCGGGGTTGGGGAATTCTGAGGATACATAGCCGGGATTTACATCTCCGCTTCTGATGTATACCACTTCGGGATTGAGGTTTCTGCTTTCAAGCTGACGGACAGCGTGTTCCTCTGTGTTGTTGATGAGGTGAGGTACAACTATTTCAGACTCCTGACCGTTTACGGTAAGCTCAATGGTAGCACCCTGCTTTATCTTCTTGGAGTCGGCTTCGGGCTTCTGAGCGAGAACAACTCCGTCCTCCTTTGAGGAATCGTAGTCAAACTCTATCTCATAATTAAAGTTGTACTCATTATCCTGCTGAACATCAACAATGTTCTTGCCGACAAAATTGGGTACGCTGATATCTGTAGCACCGCCACTGATTGCCACATAGCCAAAATACAGTCCGAAACAGATGACAGTAATAAGGAATGCCACAAACACACCCTTGCCTACAGCCTGTCCTCTTGTTCTTTCGCTGTTTTCATCATCATAAACATCCAGCGGACGCTTATTTGTTTCAGCTTTTTTGGGCTGCTGCTTCTTATCCGTGGCGTCAACATACTTTGTCGGCTCATCAGCCTTGGGAGTTTTATAGCCAAAGGTGATCTTTGGATTCATCCTAAAGCGGTCGATGTCGTCAAGCATAGCCTGTGCCGAGCTGTAACGCTGCTTGGGATCCTTCTGCATTGCTTTCAGAGTGATCTCCTGCAAGCCAATCGGCAACTCGGGGTTTATGTCACGGGGAAGCTTGGGAGTAGACTGCAGCTGCATCAGTGCGACCGACACTGCATTATCCGCTACAAACGGGAGCTTTCCTGTGAGCATTTCATACATCATTACACCCACGGAATAGATATCTGTCTTTCCGTCGGTACTGCCACCCTTCGCCTGTTCGGGGGCGATATAATGCACAGAGCCTATAGCCTGCTCGGTCATTGTCCTTGTTGCAGAGTTAAAATTACGTGCAATGCCAAAGTCAGTCACCTTGATAGTGCCGTCCTGCAAAAGCATAATATTCTGAGGCTTAATATCACGGTGGACAATTCCTCTTTCGTGTGCATGCTGGAGGGCACGAAGTATCTGAGTGGTGAGGTGAAGAGCTTCCTTCCACTTGATGACCTTTTGCTGTGCTATATACTCCTTGAGGGTGATGCCGTCGATGTACTCCATGACGATGTACTGGATCATGTCG
>CACYCD010000124.1 GCA_902772755.1 uncultured Ruminococcus sp. | reverse complement strand
TTTTCAGCATCAGAGTAAGCAGTGCAAATAAGAAGTACAGCAAAAGATTTTTATAATTCTTTTGACTGAACGGAGAACCGTACTTTTTGAAATACGCACCTATGACGTAGAGGACAGCAAGCCAAGCGGTACTGTAGCCATAGGCTCCCACAAAGGAGTCATAGACAAATACTGTGGGGATAACCGAAAACAGCACTATAGAAACAATTATCAGCCGTTTAAGAGAACCCCTGTCAAGCACAGCGGTCAGCCTGTCTAAAAAGGGCATAAAGAAAAATAGACAGAAATACGATGAAAAATACCAGTAAGTCCTGTAGGGTACGGGGAAAACGGCATCAAGTATGATAGCTTTTATCGGTATCTGCATTCTGTAGAGTGAAGTAGCCACAGTGACGGCAAGAGTGTAGAACAGCACCTGAAAATTGAGATATATAATATTTGAAAGCCGATGCCGTTTTGCATAATTAACATATCCCGAGATAAGTGCATAGCAGTTTACGGAGCAGGCGGCGAGGATCTCAAGCAGCCAGACAAGCTCGCTGTGAAGAGTGAGCTGTGGAGCCGAAGCGATGATCCCCCCGTGACCCAGCACGTGCAGGGCGGTTATCATCATCATTGATATTATTCGCAAAAGGTCGATCCCGCAGTGACGGTAATCGCTGTTTGTTTTTTTCATAATGGATACCTCTGAAAATCTTGCCGAAAAAATCGGGCTGCAAAATACAACAAAGCCCTCTCGGCATAAGTCGAGAGGGCTTTTGGTGGGAGATGGTGGATTCGAACCACCGAAGGCATCGCCAGCAGATTTACAGTCTGTCCCCTTTGGCCACTCGGGAAATCTCCCAAATATATAGCCTACAAAAAGTAGGCATTTTGGAGCTGGTGGACGGACTTGAACCCCCGACCTGCTGATTACAAATCAGCTGCTCTACCAACTGAGCTACACCAGCGTGTTTGCTGTTATCAGGCTGTCGCCTAACGCTCATATAATATAACACAGATTAAGCTGTTTGTCAACACCTTTTTTGAAAATTTTTTAAAAAGTTTTTTCATAATAGCTTTTGGGCTGAATAAAATAATATCAGGTGATAAGATGGAGAACTATTTGTCGAAGCTGAGGACTTGCCGTGTTCGGCTCTTGCTCATAATAATGCTGAATTTTACCGACTGGCTGAGTACCGTCATTCTGACACGTCACAGCGGTTTTTTTGAAGTGAATCCGATAATGAGTGTAATTCTGCAAAGTCCTGTTTGGTGCTTTTTGTTGAAGTGCATTTTTCCCTCGGCACTCTCGCTGTATATTTTCTTTTTGCTGCCGATCGGCGGTGAAAAAATACTGAATATTATCAACGCAGCGGCAGTGAGTGTTTTTGCTTTTTATATGTTGATAAATGCGGTGCATATAGGGAATTTTTGTCTGCTTTTGATGTACCGCTGATAGGTTTTGCCCGTATCATACAGGCTGTGACAAAAATCTTTTTTATTTCTTTATAAGCACGAAAACATACCCTTATACTGTTATAATGATTTGTGGTAATTTATTCATCCGCCTGTGGCGCAGAAGGATAACGCAGCAGATTCCGATTCTGAAGAACGCAGGTTCAAGTCCTGTCAGGCGGGCCACAATGAGGCATGGAGTGAACGGTTTTTGCTCCATTCCTCATATTGACAATGTAAAAAGGGTGTAATTATGTTTAAAAAGATTTCTGCCATGTTTTTGGGCGATTTGGCATTGGCTTTGATTATTTTTGCAAGAGTCTCTGTAAGGGATTTTCTTCTGAAAAACATTACGGGTGATACCGCAGATGAGCAGGCGAACATACTGCTTTCAAGCAATAACTGGGTCACTGTGGTCGGTATGATCCTGGTTACAGTCGTGATCTGCATTTTGGCAGCTACAAAAACAGATTCCCTGTCGCATTCCATTGTCGATTTTATTTTTCTCGGTATACCCGGGCTTGCACTGGCTGTTTGGTGGAAGGTGCTGGAGGTCTCCGGCTGGGGCTACTTCTGCTCTTATGAGGAGATGATGGCTTATGTAGGGGCTTTGATGTTCGGTACATATATATATAAAACGGTAAAATACGTTTTCAACAAAAACAACGGCGGCAACGGATAATATGGGAATAATCAGTAATATCAAAAACCGTTATATGGTTGAAAAAAACATACTCTGGTTTGCAAATCTCATATTCCTGCTGCTTACCTCTGCGGTATCGGTATTGTCTGCTCTGTGCTTTCTCATTTATTTTGAGCCAAGTATTGAACTCAGTGCGGCTGCTGCGGTGCTTCTGTGTTCCGCAGTTATAAATCTGATATCGGTATTCAGCAACAGGCAGTTTATCAATCTGCCGATAGAGATAATTGCAACCGTGGGAATACTTATTTCGGCAATGGTGCTTATGAGCTTTGCCACGGGGGGCTACAAGCTGTTGTCGCTTGTTCTGCTTGTGACTGTTTTGCTTAATCTGGCAGTCATTCTTCTGCAATGGTCGTTGAAGAAAAAGGGTAGAAACAAGACCTCGGTCGTAAAAATCGCCAAGGTCAAGCCGGACACTGATTTTTCACCTGCGGATGTCATAGAGGATTACAGAAGGTCACTGAAAGAAATAGAAGAAAAATATGATATGGGCAATAAGCAGAGAGAGTTGTTTGAGGAAGAAAAAGCTGAACTGCTGGTTGACACGCATCAGATACTCAAAACCTTTGTCGCAAATGCCAATGTTAATATTCTCGACAAGCTGAAAACTCTTGATATGGCAAAGAAGGAATGTATCATAGGTGAGGATAACTATTTGCTGTGGAAGGGTCAGCTTTTGAAGGACGAAGCCCGCATACGCTCGCTCCGCAGTGAGGCGTCACGTATGAGGAAAAACCACATTATTTCGGAAGATGAATATCTTCGCAGAATGGAGCTTTTGCAGTATGATTTTTAGATTTGCCCAACTGTGAATACGGAGGTGTTAATATGGCAAAGATAAAAGGACTTTCTCAGGCTGAGGCACAAAGACGGCTTGAGCAGAACGGAAAAAACCGCCTGAAAGAGGAAAAGCAAAAAACTGTTGTTCAGATGTTTTTTGAGCAGATACTGAACTTTACAAACGCTATCCTTGCAGCGGCTATCATCATTTCGATAATTCTCGGCGACTACGGAGAAGCTGTGATAATGCTTGTCATAGTCATTGCCAACGCAATAATCGGAGTGGTGCAGGAGGGCAAGGCACAGAAAGCCCTTGAAGCACTCAAAGAGATGTCTGTGTTGAAGGCTACTGTCATTCGTGACGGTGAAACACGTGAGATATCCTCGGAGGATCTTGTTGTCGGTGATATCGTTGTGCTTGAAGCCGGCAAGCAGGTACCTGCCGACTTAAAGCTCATAGAAGATGCCCGTCTGATGGTCGATGAGAAGGCACTTACGGGAGAATCCGTTCCTGTTGAAAAGGAT
>CACYCD010000123.1 GCA_902772755.1 uncultured Ruminococcus sp. | reverse complement strand
TTGCCACCATAACCCAAAAAGGAAAAATAACCGCCAAAACCAAGGGCAAAGCCACCATAACAGTAAAAACCAACGGCTTGACCCTGAAAGTTACGGTAACAGTAAAATAATCAACGATCGCCTCCCGTCAGCTTGGGAGGCGGTTTTGCTTGGTGCTACTGCACTTACATTTTCCCAAAATTCCCCTGAAAAAAACAGGCATATATGATATTTCCTTACAGATAATATTATTGGCTTTTTGAGCCTTAAAGAGGAAAGGAAATGTTAATATATGAAGGCAACAGGAATAGTTAGGCGGATAGACGATCTTGGCAGGGTTGTTATCCCCAAGGAAATAAGAAGAACCCTGCGTATCCGAGAGGGTGACCCGTTGGAGATATTTACGGCTACTGATGGGGAAGTGGTGTTTAAGAAGTACTCGCCGGTTGGGGAGCTGGGGAACTTTGCTTCTCAGTATGCTGATGTTTTGTCACGGATAAGTCAGATGCCTACGGTCATTACCGATCGTGACCATGTTATTGCGGTCGCAGGGGCGAGTAAGCGTGAGTTTTTGGAACGCAGGGTAACTCAGACCCTTGAAACCTATATGGAACAGCGTCGTAGCTATGCGGCTACCGATTCTTCCAACGGCGACACCTTCCCGGTTGAGGGCATAGATCAGGCGGCAGGCATAATTTATCCGATCATCGCTTCGGGCGATGTGACGGGTTCTGTTTGTATGCTCCAATGCGACAGCGTTCGCATTCCCCATGAGGCAGAGATAAAGCTCTGTCAGAGTGCAGCCGCTTTTTTGGGAAAACAGATGGAAGAATAAATTTTTTCTTGATGTTGCAGGCGTTTTGTGGTAAAATAAGAAAGCAAACACACAGACCGCACGGTCGTTTGTATTCATAATTGCCGTGCGGTGATATCCTGTAACAGAAAGGAATTTCGTTTATGTGCGGTATATGCGGATTTACAGGTCAGATCGTTGACAGGGACAATACCCTCCACAAGATGACCGAGGTCATAACTCACAGAGGACCCGATTCGGACGGCTTCTTTTGTGACTCCTACATCTCAATGGGCTTTCGCCGTCTGTCTATCATAGACCTTGACGGAGGCACTCAGCCTATCTATAATAAGGATAGATCCAAAGTAATTACTTTCAACGGAGAAATATATAATTACCGTGAGCTTCGTCAGGAGCTTCTCGACAAGGGTTATGAGTTCTACACCGATTCGGACACGGAGGTGCTTCTGCACGGCTTTGAGGAATGGGGAGCGGACGTTCTACCCAAGCTCAGAGGAATGTTCGGCTTTGCCGTTTATGACAAAAACGACAACTCACTCTTTATTGCCCGTGACTTCTTCGGCATCAAGCCTCTGCACTACACTGTTGTTGACGGCAACTTGATCTACGGCTCGGAGATAAAATCCATCCTACAGCACCCCAACTATAAGAAGGAATTTAACGAGAGAGCCTTGGATTCCTATCTTTCGTTCCAGTACGTTGTTCCGCCGGAAACGTTTTTCAAGGGTATATACTGCCTGCTTCCCGGTCACTATATGTGGTTCAAGGACGGCAAGGTCGATATCCACCGCTACTTTGAGCCGACATTTGAGCTTGACAACAGTATGACGGAGGAACAGGCTGTTGACAAAATCGCCGATGTGTTTGAGGATTCTATCCGTGCTCACAAGATAGCTGATGTTGAGGTGGGTTGTTTCCTCTCCAGCGGAGTTGATTCCTCCTACGTTTCAACATATTTTGCAGATCAGAAAACATTTACCGTTGGCTTTGACTTCGGTGAAAAATACAATGAGATCTCCTGGGCACAGGGTCTATCCAAGGAGATCGGAGTGGAACACCACACCAAGCTGATCGGCAGTGAGGAATTTTGGAACACTGTTCCCAAGGTTCAGTACTATATGGATCAGCCGCTTGCCGACCCCAGCTGTATCGCACTGTACTTTGTTTCAAACCTTGCTAGCAAGTTTGTCAAGGTAGTGCTTTCTGGTGAGGGTGCGGACGAGCTGTTCGGCGGCTACACCTGTTATAATGTTCCCCGTTCCTTGAAGCCTTATACCGTTGTACCGTTTCCTCTCAGACGTGCCATAGGCAAGATGGCTGAAAAATTCCCGAAAATCAAGGGAAGAGCGTATCTTATGCGTGGCGGTAAAAAGCTGGAAGAACGCTTTATCGGAAACGCTTTTATGTACGACAAAAAGCAGAAGCAGGCTTTGCTTAAAAAGCCCGAGATAGCCACCGACCCCCAGCTTCTCTGCAAGCCCTATTATGACAGGGTGAAGGATTATGACGATATAACCAAGATGCAGTACCTCGACATAAATCTGTGGATGACGGGCGATATCCTCCTGAAAGCCGATAGAATGTCAATGGCTAATTCGCTTGAACTGCGTGTGCCGTTCCTCGACAAGGAGGTATTCAAGGTAGCACGCACTATCCCGACTCATCTGCGTGTGAACGGCGACAACACAAAGTATGCTATGCGTAAGGCTGCTGTTCGCAGAATGCCCGAAAAAACCGCAGAAAAACGCAAGCTCGGCTTCCCCGTTCCCACAAGGGTTTGGCTCAAGGACGAGAAATTTTATAATGTGGTAAAGGATATGTTCAAGAGCGAAACAGCGGAAAAATTCTTTAACACCGATATCCTTGTTGAATGGCTTGACGGTCATTTTCAGGGCAAGGCTGACAACTCACGTCAGGTATGGACGGTCTATGTTTTCCTGATCTGGTACAATATCTACTTTGCTTCCGATGACAAAATAAATACACCCAAGCTCGATTAAATAACGAGCGTAAGGCAAAGTGCTTTCAAGATCCGCTGATATTCGGAGCTTTCATCTGACAGCGGAAGGGGATTTTTGCCCCTGCCTATTTCAAAAGTAAATCCCGGTTGGTGGAATCTTTCTATAAACCAATCCTTGAAACCGCCTCCGTCAGCAATAAGAGGCGGTTTTGACACTTTGTAACCACTTGCCATAGACAGCACACGGCTCATTGCAGGACTTTCGGGTGGGGTGTATTCCTTGAAATCATAGTAGATCTCACGTCCCTGACTGTGCAGAGCGTAAGCACGTGAAAATCTGTTCATTTCGGTATGATCCATCACCGCCTGTGTTTCCGGCTCGGAGGCAGGGTGGGTTCCGCCGTAGCGTGTGGGGGAGGGCTTGTATATGCCCATATCCTGTTCACGGCGGTGCAGAGCGTCCCAGCCGGCTGGAAAGTTATGGTTTATGTCAACTCCACGGGCGTTTGCCTGCCAGCAGTCACATTCGTATATTTGACTTCTGACAAACGGAGCATATCTCCCTGCTGATTCCGCACCGCTGAGATCTATCTCTACCCCGTCGGGATTTACGCAGGGAATAAACGTAATGCCACGCTTGTTCAGCCGATGTTCAAGCCTCAGTCCGCATACGGGCTTTCCGCAGTCAAGACAGAGGCAGAGGTCACGCAGAAAATGCAGTGCAAGGTTTATCGTCAGCCATTCTCCGCCGTGAAAAGCAGCGGCAATCAGCACACGATTTTCGGCATTGCCTATAGAAAAAGCGTGAAGCCCTCGTCCCACAAGACTTTTGCCTATAAGCTGTGCCTGTATAAAAGGAAACTCGTTCAGCAGGTTGTCATAAAATGCAAGCCTGTTGTCTTCGTTGGGATAAAAATTATACATTACATCACCTGAGAGGAAAATTATGAAGCTCGAAGAAAAAACACTTAGCTCGGAGCAGGTATTTAAAGGAGTTCTGCTCGATATTTACCGTGATGAGGTTCTTCTGCCCGACGGAAGTACCTCGGTGAGAGAATACAACAAACACAACGGCGGTGTATGTGTTGTACCGCTGACAAGTGACGATCATATACTTATGGTTCGCCAGTACCGCTATGCAGTCGGCAGAACGCTTCTGGAAATTCCTGCCGGCAAGCTTGAAATAGGTGATACTCCGCTCGAAAATTGCAGACGTGAGCTAAAGGAAGAAACCGGTGCAGACGGCTACTCGTTTATGACGCTTGGCTGTTACATAGGGCTTTGTGCCTATTCAAATGAGCTTGTTCACATGTATCTGTGCCGTGTCACCGATGAATACGGTCAGCAGGAGCTTGATGCGGACGAGTTTGTCACTGTGGAAAAAATCCCCTTCGACAAAGCGGTCGAGATGGTGCTGAACAATCAGATAGAGGACGGCAAGACCCAGACTGCCATTTTGAAGGCAAAGTATTTGCTGGACAGCGGAAAGATCTGACAGATAATTATATTCGGATAAGGAAATAAATATGACGGAAATTACATCTGCTTCGGCAGTAGCTCTAGGATTTTTTGACGGTATACACCTTGGACACAAGGCAGTGATAGGTTCAATGCTGAAATGTGCAGGGGAAAACTCACTGACCTCGGTGGTGCATACCTTCAGCGAACACCCCTGCGAGGCATTCGGCAGGCACAGACCCTTCGTGACCTCAAAGGAAGAACGCTATGAAATAATGAAGAATATGGGTGTGGAGGAGATCGTTGTCGATGATTTTATGTCGGTAAAGGATCTCTCACCCGAAAGCTTTGTCAAGGACGTGCTTGTAGGACGGTTGAAGGCAAGGTTTGTGTTTTGCGGCTTCAACTATCATTTCGGAAAAGGTGGTACAGCAGACAGCGACACACTGGAACAGCTGTGCGAGCCATACGGTATCAAGGTGCGTGTGGTAAATCCCGTGATAGTGGGCGGAAGTCCCGTGAGCAGTACAAGGATACGAAACCTGCTGAGAAACGGAAAAATTGAAGAAGCAAATTTTCTGCTTGACCACCGCTTTGGCTATCACAGCATTATCGAGGAGGGCAACCACATCGGCAGACTGCTTGAAACACCGACTATCAATCAGACGTTGCCGTACAAGCTGATCTTGCCGAAATTCGGCGTGTATACCTCCGTGGTCACCGTGAGCGGAAAAAAGTATGCAGGTGTTACCAATATCGGTGTAAAGCCCACAGTAGGCGACTATGAGCCTATCTCCGAAACGTGGCTTCCGAATTATAACGCCGGTGAGCTGTACGGAATGGATATCGATGTCAGACTGCTGTTTTTTCACCGCAGCGAACAGAAGTTTGACAGCTACGCCCAACTCCAAACAGCAATAAGACACGACGGAGAGATAGCTGTAGAGAATATAAAAAAACTGACAAAAGAAAAACATCTTATGCAGAATATACAATAACAGCGGATTTTAGATTTGGGATTTGTTTGAATTAGTATTGAGCTTACATAATATGTCAGGGTGTTTTTGAAAGTTAAGTTTTTTAGAGATAATTAACAAATTTAATTTTTTATTTTAGGTAATAATGCTGATTGAAAATATGCCCGAAAAATACTATAATAAAAGAGCAATTAAATGCAATATTTTTAAGGAGGTTTTTCAGAGATGAAAACTAAAAAGGTTCTCAGCCTCATTCTTGCAGCTATGATGACTTGTACCGCTTTTACAAGCATGACAGCTTTTGCAGATGATGCTGCAGAACAGACACCCGTAGCTCAGACAGAGACAGTTGCTGCTGAGCATACCTACACAGTAGTAGGTGACGCAAGCTTCCTCGGCGATAAGTGGAATCCTGCAACTGCTGCTGACCACATGGACAAGCAGGATGACGGTACTTTTGTTAAGGAGTACACAGGCGTTGGTGCAGGCGTATACGAGCTCAAGGTTGCAGAGGACGATGCTTGGGACGTATCCTTCGGTGCAGACGAGACAGGTGCAAACTTCAAGTTCGAGATCAAAGAGGAAAACTCTACCGTTAAGGTAATGCTCACAATCAAGGGAACAAAGACAGTTGATGTTAAGGACGAAGCCGGCAATGTAACAGGTACAAAGGAAGTTACAGATGCTGAGGCTACAGTTCTCGTAAACGGCGTTGCTCCCGAGGCTCCCACACAGCCTGCTGAGACATTCCACGTTGTAGCCGGCGATGCAGGTCTCTGCAACGGCGTAAACTGGGATCCCGCTGATGAAGCTAACAAGATGACCAAGAAGGATGACGGCACTTTTGAGATCGTTTACACAGGCGTTGCAAAGGGCGAGTACAACTTCAAGGTAACAACAAACGGTGGCTGGGACAACGGCGACTGGAACCTCTCCGGCGACGCTAAGTTCGGCGGCCCCAACGCTACTATCGTAGTAGAAGAGGACAACTCAACAGTTAAGGTTACACTTAACGAGGCTGATGAGCACGCTAACTGCTACATCAACGACAAGCTCGTTGAAGTAGAGATCGCTGAGCCCACAGAGACAAAGCCCGCTGCTACAGTTGACGAGCTGGGCAACACATCCGACACGACCTACAAAGAGGGCGGTTACTACTATCCCTCAACAGGCGTAACAACAGAGAGATTCTTCTTTGCTATGCCCACAAGCTGGAAAACATTCAATAACGCAGCTCCCTGTGCTTATTGGTGGAACGAGCCCGATGCTTGTAGGTTATGGCAGGAGTCTTATCTCCTCAGAGATGCAGGAACAGACGTTACAGTAGGCGACCAGACATGGCACGTATACTACATTGACGCTGCTGCAGGCATCGGCACAATCATCTTCAACAACGGTATCGACGGCGGACAGGCTCCCACAGACGAGACACCTGCTTCTCCCAACTGGGGCAAGAACTATCAGACAGCTAACCTCAGCGTTGAGGGTCTTGACAAGGGCGAGAACCCTGCATTCCCCGACGGTCTTGAGAACTTCAACAACATGATCTTCATCGTTGACGAGAACGACACATCTGTTGCTGAGCTTTCAGGTGCTACAACATACGGCGGTTCTTGGAACTACTTCCACGAGGACAGCACATTTGATACAACTCCCGGCACAGTTTATGAAGTAAAGAATGAAGAGAAGGTTGCTGTAACAGGCGTTACACTCGACAAGACTGCTCTTACACTCGCTATCGGCGGCACAGACACACTCACAGCTACAATCGCTCCTGTAGAGGCTTCCAACAAGGAGATCACATGGGCTTCCAGCAACACAAACGTTGCTACAATCAATGCTAACACAGGTAAAGTTACTGCTGTTGGTGCCGGCACAGCTGACATCACAGTTACAACTGCTGACGGCAGCTTCACAGCTACCTGCACAGTTACAGTAAAGGCTGCTGCTAAGAAGACAACTGTTACACTCAAGAAGACTAAGGCTACCATCTATGTAAAGGGTACTGTTAAGATCGCTGCTACCGTTAAGAACGGCAAGGGCACAACAACCTACAAGAGCAGCAACGCTAAGATTGCTAAGGTTAGCAAGAAGGGTGTTGTAACAGGCGTTAAGAAGGGTACTGCTAAGATCACAGTTACAAACAACAAGGTCAGCAAGGTATTCACAGTTACAGTTAAGAACCCCAAGCTCAACAAGTCAAAGGTTACACTTGCTAAGAAGGGTAAGACCTTCAAGATCAAGGTTACAGGTCTCGTTGGCAAGGCTAAGTTCAAGACAAACAACAAGAAGGTTGCTACTGTAAGTGCTAAGGGCGTTATCAAGGCTGTTAAGAAGGGTTCTGCAAAGATCACAGTTACAGCTAACGGCGTTAAGCTCACAGTTAAGGTAACAGTTAAGAAGTAATCTTAACCGATTATCAATCTAAACAAAACAAACGGCATCCATCCGCCCTGCGGGTGGGTGCTTTTTTGCTGTGACGGAGCAAAAATCTTTATCGTCCGAAAATCACAAGGTAATACTGACGTATTGCGAGGGGTTTTGGACAATACAAGCAGAATATTTTGAGTTGCCGTTATATATTGGTTTTTACCGCAAAAATATGACCGACCCGTTTTTGGGTCGGTCATTTGAATACTGATTCTTATTTAACTGTTACCTTACATTTCTTTGTCTTGTTGCTGCCGTCCTTGGTTTTGCAGGTGATGTAGCAGGTTCCCTTTTTCTTAGCAGTTACCTTACCGCTTGCGTTTACTGTTGCAACGCTCTTCTTATTTGTAGTCCACTTGACCTTCTTTGATGCGGTAGTGGGGTTGATGGTTGCCTTCAGCTTGTAGGTCTTGCCCTTCTTGAGCTTGAGGGAAGTTTTGTTGAGCTTGAGGGAGTAAGCGAGGAGTGAGTTTTTGGTGGTGATCTTCAGCTTCTTGTAGTTGGTTTTGTTCTGTGTGCTGCCATAGCTTCTGCCTGCTGTGCTGTCAAGACATTCAAGGTTAAGTGTGGTCTTTTTTGCACCTGTAGATGTGATCTTGAATTTCAGCTTGATGAGGGAAGCGTTCTTTGTGAAATTCATAGGTGTGTTGATGCAGACTGCGTTGAACTTCAAAGACTTGGAAAGCTTTTCGTTGCTGACAAAGCTTCCTGTTTTGAGCTGCTTGGAGTAGGTAACGCCCATCAGCTTAAGACCGCTTGTGTAGGTGATGGTGGCTTGGATATCCTCCATCTTTTCAGGTGCTTTCAGCTGATAGTCAACAAAGACGATCTCTCCCTTGACGGCTGCTTTGCCGTTGAAGGTGGTCTTTGCCGCAGCCTGCGAAGTACCTGCAAGGGCAAAAACAGAAGCCAGCATTACTACAGTAAGCACTGCCGATATTAACTTTTTCATCATAATACCTCCGATATTTTTATACACACTCATTATAAAATAAATTATTACTTAATTCAATAGTGATATCTCACAAAAATTAAATTAAAGTTTTAGTAACAATGTACTCAGCAATAATAAAAATCAATTGCATTAAAGAGTTTTTTGTGATACAATGACATTATATTATTGATGAGGTGAATACTATGAAAAAGGCTTTAGCCCTTGTTTGTGCGGTTTCACTTTCTGTATCCGTCGGCTTATGTGGCTGTACAAGAGAGCGAAAACCCCTGGAGGGAAAGGTTATCACTGAAAAGAATGCAACGACCGATGAGGCAGGCAGGATATTGAAAAATCTCCTTGATTCCGAGCATTACTACTATGAGTATGACAAAAATGCCGATAAGAGCCACCCCAAGGCTGTTTATGAATGTGATGCACAGGGCAATGTGCTTTACAGGGATTTTTACGAGTACGACAAAAACGGTCAGGAGATCAAGCGTGAGCATTACGAGGGCAAGGTCTTTGACTACACCGAATGGTTTGAATATGACAAGGACGGCAACCAGACAAAGATAACTACCTTTGCCGGCAGTGAC
>CACYCD010000122.1 GCA_902772755.1 uncultured Ruminococcus sp. | reverse complement strand
CCTCTGCCGTCAACACGCTTCTGCTCGTCAAGCAGCCATCTTCTTACAATGGTCTTTTGAGTTTTGTACATACACTCATCGATCTTTGCCTCCTGTTCGGGGTAAAGCTCATCAAATTTTTCGTGTACGGCATCGTAGATGGGGAGGAGTCTTTCATCTCTTATGTTCTTGTCATCTGTGTCCATGGCAATTTTTACATCTGCTTCCGCAAAATTATATATTGCCTCAAACATCTCATGGTCGGGGTCATTTGAGGGATAGGAGAATTTCTCCTTGCCGATCTCAGACTGAATACCCTTGATAAACTCAATGATCGGCTGGTTAGCCTCATGACCTGCCATAATAGCTCTGTACATTGTGTCATCGTCAACGCAGTCGGCACCTGCCTCGATCATAGCGATCCTATCCGAGGTGGAGGCAACTGTGGTAGCCATAGCAGATTTAGCCCTCTGCTCAAGTGTGGGGTTGATAACTATTTCACCGTCAACCAGTCCGACGGAGCAGGAGGATACAGGTCCGTTCCACGGAACATCGGAAATAGATATTGCTATAGATGTTCCTATCATAGCAGCTATTTCGGGCTGACAGTCAAGGTCAACCGACATAACAGTACAGACGATGGAGCAGTCGTTTCTCATATCCTTGGGGAAGAGTGGACGGATAGGTCTGTCAATAACCCTGGAGGTAAGTATAGCTTTTTCCGAGGGTCTGCCTTCTCTTTTGAGGTAAGAGCCGGGGATCTTTCCCACAGAGTACATTTTTTCTTCATAGTCAACGGAGAGGGGGAAGAAGTCAACACCCTCTCTGGGCTTGTCGGAAGCGGTGCAGGCAACGTGAACTACGGTGTCACCGTAACGCACCAAGCAGGCTCCGTTTGCAAGCTGTGTCATCTTGCCTGTTTCAATGATGAGCGGTCTGCCTGCAAATTCTGTTTCAAATTTTTTGAATTTGTCAAATACCATTGCTTTGTTCATAGTGATCTCCTGTGCTTAAAAAAATTAGAAGTGTATTTTACAGGAGGTTTTGGATTTAGCAATAAAACCGATGCAGCATATAGCTGTACCCGTTTTACCGCTAAATAACATAAACGCTCCTGTGTTATAAAGTTAAAGATAAGAAATCGTTTGTTTGATCTGCCCTTTGCTACATTAGGGCTTGTTTGAAAAATGACAAAACACCCAAAACAGCGGATATTTTTCCGCAATACGTCGTTGTCTTCCTTGAAAGGCTTCCGCCTGGTCTTGCGAAAATAATCTCTCGCTTTTGGGCATTCTGCAATTTTTTAAACAAACCCTTAATTTTCTTGAAATACGCAAGTATTACAGTTACTAAATAATTCTCGCCCGGAAATTTAGCTTACTTACGGATACCGAGTCTTTTTATGATAGAACGATATCTTTCAATATCAACCTTTGTGAGATAGGCAAGAAGGCTTCTTCTCTGACCTATCATCTTGTAAAGTCCTCGTCTGGAGTGATGATCCTTGGGATGCTGCTGCAGATGAGCAGTGAGGTCCTTGATACGCTTTGTAAGCAGTGCGATCTGAACCTCGGGAGAACCGGTATCACCTTCATGAGTTGCATATTCCTGCATTATAGCAGTCTTTTCTTCTTTTAACATTTCGTTCACCTTTCTTTATTGATATACTGTTCGTTCGATAATCACAGACAAAGGAAACAAGGTGTTCCGTTACAAACGGCAAATCCCAAAATCCGTGGCTACGAACACAAGGAACATTATATCATAGTAATGCTGATTTGTAAAGAACAAATTTTACTTCATACTTTCGAGGAATTTTTTACGTTCCTCCTCTGACATAGCCCTTAACTGGATAATAACCTGCTGTTCTTCATTGGATAAGGTGTAAATACTGTCATTTACACGTCCTCTGAGGAAACTGTCTCTTACAGAAGGCTCCCTTACCTCAGGAAGCAAATCATCATAGGTAATACCAAACATCTTAACCAACTTATGAAGGGTAGAGATAGAGGGTTCTGTCTTACCTGTTTCATAATAGGTATAAGTGGTACGGTTGATGTTGAGAGCATCCGCAACCTGCTGTTGTGTGAGGTTGCAGTTCTTTCTGTATTGCTTTAATAGCTTGCTTACGCCCGTATTGCTAGCCATACAATAGTCACCCCTTTTTTTGGTTTTAGCACTATTATTATAAAGTATTTAAATCTATTTGTAAAATTTTTGGTGTGGACTTTTCACAGAAAAAGCAAAAAAATAGAATTTTCCTCTTGACAAAGAAAGTTTTTTGCTGTAAAATAGATTCTAGATTGTTAAATTGAAATTTGCTGGTGTAGCTCAGTTGGTAGAGCAGCGCATTCGTAATGCGCAGGTCACGTGTTCGAGTCACGCCACCAGCTCCACAGCCGCCGAATATCGGCGGTTTTATTTTTATGTTGTGCAAAATTTATATTCAGATTCAAACAGAAAACAATTTATGATACCTGATGGTTCAGTTTTGTTAAATTGTAAATATTTTAAAAATTTTAACATAAAAGACTTGCAAAATACATCTCTTTTGTATTATATTATTTAGTAGAGGATTATCGTATGTTTCTCAAATATTTTATGAAAGGATTGAAGAAAATGAAATTCTCAGGTATCAAGAAGTCGCTGAGTGTTGTGCTTTCAGCTGCAAGCATAATCTCCTGCTTCTCCTTTGGTGCATCGGCAACGGCTAAGACTGCAGATGTTCAGACATCTGCCGCCACGTCCTTTGCCTCCAAGCCCGTAACGGGCAATGCCGGAAAATTCTCGTGGGACAATGCCACGGTATATTTCCTGCTGACAGACAGATGGAAAAACGGAAACACCTCAAATGACCACAGCTATAAGCGTGGGCTTAAAGCCGATGGCTCAGTGGCTTCGGGCATTGATGAAAGAGGTACCTTCCACGGCGGTGACTTTGCAGGTCTTACACAGACTATCGAGGACGGTTATTTTGATGATCTCGGAGTAAATGCTATCTGGCTGTCCGCAGCTTATGAGCAGATCCACGGCTATGTTGTCGGCAACGATTCCAGCCCCAGCTTTGCTCACTACTCCTACCACGGCTACTATGTACTCGATTACACTCAAACAGACGCCAACTTCGGTACAGCTGCAGAATTTGAAAAAATGGTTGATACTGCTCACAAGCACGGTATCAGGATCGTAATGGATATAGTTATGAACCACGCCGGCTACAACTCGCTCTATGATATGGACGAGTATGGCTTTGGTGCTGTTAAATCCGGTTGGGATTCTTACTATTATGCACACAATAATATAAATAACAAGGACTACCACAGCTACATCGATTATGAAGCTGCTGCCTCTGCCTGGGGCAAATGGTGGGGCGGAGACTGGGTTCGTGCAGGTCTGCCCGGCTATGAGCAGGGAGGCAGTGATCCCGTTACTCAGAGCTTGCAGGGACTTCCCGATTTCAAAACGGATTCCTCCAAATCTGTTGGTATTCCTTCACTTCTCCAGACAAAATGGGGCAAAGAAGGCAGACTTTCAACAGAGACTGCTAACTTTAACAGTGTAGGCAACAAGACGGTTACAAACGTTCTCTCATATTGGCTTTCACAGTGGGTAGAGAAATACGGAATCGACGGCTTCCGCTGTGATACCGCAAAGCACGTTG
>CACYCD010000121.1 GCA_902772755.1 uncultured Ruminococcus sp. | reverse complement strand
GGTACACGACGAGCTGATAGCCGAGTGTCCCAACGAGGAAGCCGAGCAGGTCAAGGAAATAATCCAACAGGAAATGGAATCCGCCGTCACCCTCTCCGTCCCCCTAACCGCCGACGCCAATATAGGCAAAAATTGGTACCTCGCAAAGCAGTAAAAGAAGCAAGCTGTGAAGAGAAGAACATTTCATCTCTTCACAGCCTGTTTTTACAGATTTTTACAGGTTTGTATAGCCTATGAGGCTTTGGTCTACTTCTTTGGCACAGTCTCTGCCGTCTCGGATGGCACGGACTACGAGGGACTGACCGCTGTGGAGGTCTCCGGCGGTGTACACTCTGTCTGCGGAGGTTTGGTGAGTGCCGTTTTTGCCTGTTACGTTGGTTCTTTGGTCTGTTTCCACCTGAAATGCGGAGGTCAGATAGGCTTCACTGCCGAGGAAGCCTGCGGCTATCAGCACCAGCTCTGCCGGCACCTCACGCTCAGAGCCTTCTACCTGCTCCATATTCATTCTGCCTGTTGCAGGGTCTTTTTCAAAGCTCAGGCTCACCAGCACAGCACCTCTGAGGTTTCCGTTTTCGTCCTTCAAAAATTCCTTTACTGTCGTTTGGTATATTCTGGGGTCACTGCCAAAGACATAGGCGGCTTCTTCCTGACCGTAATCGGTTTTGCACACCCTCGGCCACTGTGGCCAGGGGTTGTTTTCTGCCCTTTTATCGGGGAGCTTGGGCATCATTTCGAGCTGGAGGATACTTTTTGCACCATGGCGGACACAGGTTCCGACACAGTCGTTGCCGGTATCTCCGCCACCGATAACTATTACATTCTTGTCCTTGGCACTGATATAAGTACCCTCCTGCAAGCCGTTGTCAAGCAGGGCTTTTGTGGTTGACCTCAGAAAATCCACGGCAAAGTATATTCCGTGTGCGTCCCTGCCCTCGGCTTTAATATCCCTGGGATTTGAAGCACCGCAGGCGAGGACGACCCTGTCATATTCGTTTAAAATTTCTTCTGCGGAAATATCCTTTCCGACATTAACACTTGTTCTAAACTCTATGCCCTCGGCTTTCATAATTTCAAGCCTGCGGTCTATCACGGATTTTTCTTTTTTCTTATTCGGAATGCCGTACATCAGCAGACCGCCTGCTCTGTCGCTTCTTTCAAAGACGGTGACGCTGTGCCCCCTCCTGTTGAGCAGGTCTGCGGCGGCAAGCCCCGAGGGACCCGAGCCGATGACAGCTACCTTTTTGCCGGTTCTCACCTTGGGAGGCTCTGCCTTTGCCCAGCCCTCGGCGTAGGCTCTCTCAACTATCGAATATTCGTTGTTTCTGACTGTCACGGCATCGCCCTCTGCACCGCAGGTACAAGCCTTTTCGCACAGTGCAGGGCAGACCCTTGAGGTGAACTCCGGAAAGTTGTTTGTCATTTTGAGACGGTCATAAGCCTGTTCCCACAAGCCACGGTACACAAGGTCATTCCATTCGGGAATTAGGTTGTTGAGCGGACAGCCGGATATCATACCGCCTATCTTCATTCCCGATTGGCAGAACGGCACTCCGCACTCCATACATCTTGCCGCCTGCTTTTGCTGTTCATTGGGGGACAGTGGCTCGTGAAACTCATTAAAGTTCTTTATCCGTTCTTCTATTGAGAAAGCCCTTGCTTCCTCACGGTCAAATTCCATAAATCCTGTCGGCTTTCCCATTACTGTTCACCCTTTACAATATTGTTGAATGCTTCTATCCTTGCCTGTTCGGGGTCAAGACCTCTTGCCTCTGCACGGGCAATTTCTTCTGTCATACGCTTGTAGTCGTGGGGAATGATTTTTTTGAAGAGCGGAATGTATGCGTCAAAATCGCTGAGTATCCTCCTGCCCTTGGCTGAATCAGTCGCCTGCACGTGCTCCTCAAGCAGAGCCTTGATCTTGTCGATATCGGCTTTGTCCGTCACCTCGCCAAACTCCACAAGCTCCTTGTTGAGCCTGCGATAGAGGTCGTGGTTCTCGTCCAGCACATAGGCTGTTCCGCCCGACATTCCTGCGGCAAAGTTTTTGCCTGTTTTTCCGATGATGACTGCACAGCCACCTGTCATATACTCACAGCCGTGATCGCCCACACCCTCAACAACAGCAACAGCACCCGAGTTGCGAACGCAGAAGCGTTCTCCTGCCACGCCGTTGATGAAAGCTTTTCCGCTTGTAGCTCCGTAAAGAGCAACGTTTCCGATGATGATATTCTCCTCAGCCTTGAATCGTGAGCCTGTGGGGGGATAGACTATCAGCTTTCCGCCCGAAAGCCCCTTGCCGAAGTAGTCATTGCTGTCGCCTGCAAGCTCCAGCGTCAAGCCACTCGGTATGAACGCACCAAAGCTCTGACCGCCCGAGCCGTTACAGCATACCTTAAAGGTATCCTCCTTCAAGGCAGTACCGTATTTTCTTGTGATCTGTGAGCCGAAGGAAGTACCCAGCGAACGGTCGGTATTCTTCACATCTATGCTGATGGTCTGACTGTCGGTGCTGTTCAGGTCAAACTGATTTTCAAGCACAGTTTCATCTAGTGTTTCACCCAGCTTGAAGTCATAAAGACTTTTATTGCTGTATTCTGTCTTTTCATTTATAATGTCATTTGAATCGGGAGTTATGATTGCCGAGAGGTCAAGCTTCTTCTCGCTTTCGGACAGACCCTCCTTCATTTTTAGCAGGTCGATCCTACCGACAAGCTCATCAAGCGTGCGTACACCGAGCCTTGACATATACTCTCTCAGCTCCTGAGCAATGAACCTCATAAAGTTCACCACGTATTCGGGCTTGCCTGCAAAGCGTTTTCTCAGCTCAGGATTTTGAGTGGCAACGCCGAACGGACAGGTATCGAGATTGCACACACGCATCATAGCACAGCCAAGTGTGACAAGCGGAGCAGTGGCAAAGCCAAACTCCTCTGCACCGAGGATAGCGGCAACGGCTACATCACGTCCTGTCATCAGCTTTCCGTCGGTTTCTATCACTACCTTATTTCTCAGACCGTTCATAATGAGGGTGCGGTGTGCCTCGGCAAGTCCAAGCTCCCACGGCAGACCTGCGTTATAGATGGAGCTTCTCGGGGCTGCACCCGTACCGCCGTCGTGACCCGAGATGAGGATAACTCCGGCACCTGCCTTCGCAACACCTGCGGCAACCGTGCCGACTCCGCATTCCGAAACAAGCTTGACGGAAATACGTGCGTTTTTGTTGGCATTCTTCAAATCGTAGATCAGCTGTGCCAGATCCTCTATCGAGTAGATGTCGTGATGCGGAGGCGGTGAGATCAGCGATACTCCCGGTGTTGAGTGACGGGTCTTTGCTATCCACGGATATACCTTGTTGCCGGGCAGATGACCGCCCTCGCCGGGCTTAGCACCCTGAGCCATCTTGATCTGTATCTCGTCAGCCGAGTTGAGGTACTCGCTTGTCACGCCGAATCTGCCCGATGCCACCTGCTTTATTGCCGAACAGCGGTTTTGCTTTGTTCCCTTGGTGGCAAGACGCTCGGGACTCTCTCCTCCTTCGCCTGAATTTGACTTGCCGTGGAGCATATTCATTGCAAGTGCAAGTGTTTCGTGTGCCTCCTGAGAGATAGATCCGTAGGACATAGCACCTGTCTTAAAACGTTTTACTATATCCTCAACGCTTTCCACCTCGTCAAGCGGAACGGGAGTATCGGCATAGTTGAAGTCAAGCAGTCCTCTGAGGTGAACGGGGGCAAGCTCCTCGTTTATCAGGCTTGTATACTGCTTGAACAACTCATAGCTGCCTGTGCGTGTGGCTGCCTGGAGGGTGTGTATCGTCTGAGGATTGTAGAGATGCTCTTCCTTTCCGCTGCGGAACTTGTGACTGCCACGGGAGGGAAGCTCCGGACTTGTTTCAAGCTCAAGCGGATCGAATGCAGACGAGTGAAGTCTGTCAACAGTGTCCTCTATATCCCTTATGGTGATTCCGCCCACACGGCTGACTGTGCCTGTGAAATACTTGTCGATGACCTCCTTGCCCAGACCGACAGCCTCAAAGATCTGTGAGCCGAGGTAGGACTGGATAGTGGAGATACCCATTTTGGAAGCTATTTTTACAATTCCGTGCAGAATTGCATTGTTGTAATCATCAACAGCGGCATAGTAGTCCTTGTCAAGCAAATCATTATTGATAAGCTCACGAATGGTTTCCTGTGCCAGATACGGATTTACAGCGGTAGCACCGTAGCCCAGCAGTGTGGCAAAGTGATGTACCTCACGAGGCTCTGCACTTTCCAATACAATAGAAAGCGAGGTTCTTTTCTTTGTCACAACAAGGTGCTGATGCAGGGCGGATACAGCCAGCAGGGACGGGATCGCAAGATGGTTTTCGTCAACTCCCTTGTCGGAGAGAATGATGATGTTTGCACCCTCGCTGATCGCTTTGTCCGTATCAATGAACAGACGCTTGATAGCCTTGTCAAGACGGGTGTTCTTATAGTAAAACATAGGGATAACGGCGGATTTAAATCCGGTCTGCTTCATATTTTTCAACTTAAGGATATCGGTTGAGGAGAGGATCGGATTATCTACCTTTATTACCCGACAGTTTTCGGGTTTTTCCTCAAGGATATTGCCCGATTTTCCGAGGTACACGGTGGCGGAGGTCACGACCTCCTCACGGATCGCATCTATCGGGGGATTTGTTACCTGTGCGAACAGCTGTTTGAAATAGTTGAACAGCGGTTGTGGCTGCTTTGACAGTGGCGGAAGCGGAATATCCGTTCCCATAGAAGCTATCTGCTCTGCACCGTTTCTCGCCATAGGCAGGACAGAGGTCATCACGTCCTCGTATGTGTAGCCAAAAGCTTTTTGAAGCTTTCTAAGCTCAGTCAGGCTGTGCTCCTCGACCTTTACATTGGGTATCCTGATATCCCTCAGCTTTACAAGGTTGCTGTCGAGCCATTCGCCATAGGGTTGCTTTGAGGCGTAGCGTGCTTTGATCTCGTCATCGCTGAGCAGTTCTCCCCTTACGGTATCGACCAGTATCATCTTGCCCGGGCGAAGTCTTTCTTTAACTAACACCTTTTCCGCAGGTATCGGCAAAGCTCCCACCTCTGAGGACAGTATCAGCTCATCATCGTCTGTAATGTAGTAGCGTGAGGGGCGTAAGCCGTTGCGGTCAAGCACTGCACCCATAATATCTCCGTCCGAAAACAGGATAGAAGCAGGACCGTCCCACGGCTCCATCATTGTGGCATAGTATTGGTAAAAATCCTTTTTGCTGCGGCTCATAGTGCCGTTTCTGTCCCACGGCTCGGGAATGGTTATCATCACGGCAAGCGGAAGCTCCATACCGCTCATAACCAAAAATTCCAGCGTGTTGTCAAGCATAGCAGAGTCTGAGCCGGCGGTGTTTACAACCGGGATGACCTTGTCAAGCTCTCCCTTGAGATGCTCGGAGCACATATTTTCTTCACGTGCAAGCATCTTGTCGGCGTTGCCCCTGATGGTGTTGATCTCGCCGTTGTGGACTATCATTCTGTTTGGATGAGCACGCTCCCAGCTGGGATTTGTATTTGTGGAGAATCGGGAGTGTACCAGTGCTATTGCACTTTCATAGCTGTTGTCACGAAGATCGGGGAAGAAGTTCCTCAGATCTCCCACAAGGAACATACCCTTGTATACTATCGTCCTGCATGACAGTGACACCACGTAGGTGTCCTCGTTGCTCTGTTCAAATATTCTTCTTGCAACATAGAGAGTGCGGTCAAAGTCCAAGCCTCTCTTAATATCCTGCGGACGTTCTATAAAGCACTGCTGTATATTGGGCATACAGTCAAGTGCCCTCTGACCAATGGCAGTTTTGTTGTGGGGAACCTCTCTCCAGCCGAGGACCTTAAGACCCTCCTTGGCACAGATGATCTCAAACATCTTCTTTGCCTGATTGCGGTGAAGCTCGTTCTGCGGAAAAAAGAACATTCCCACGGCATAGTCACGCTCGCCCTTGAGAGTGATGCCGTTCTCAGCTGCCGCCTTCTTAAAGAAGCTGTGTGATATTTGCAGGAGTATTCCCACACCGTCACCTGTTTTTCCCTCTGCGTCCTTGCCTGCACGGTGTTCAAGTGTTTCAACAATGGTCAGGGCGTTTTCGACCGTCTTGTGGGAACGTCTGCCCTTGATATTAACTACCGCACCTATTCCGCAGTTGTCATGCTCAAACTGCGGAGAGTACAGACTGTTTGCTGCCATAAATATCATCCTTTCTTTATCACTTTAAAGCGATAGGAGCATTATTTGTATTATACCCCATGCTTGCAGGGTTGTCAATAGGTAACTGCAACTTTTTTTAAAACAAATTCATTTTTTTGTGTTAGAGGGCTTTTAACTGGGGTCAAATGAAATTTTTTGCAAGAAAATCAAAAAAAAATGCAAATAGGGGTTGACAAATCCTTTTTTGGGGTTTATACTGTCACCATTGACACAGCAAAGGTGCTGCAGATTCCTGTCAAAGGGATTCGCAGTGCCTTTTTTGTGAAGAATACAAATTTTGGAGTGAACAAGATGAAAAACGCAGCAGAGTATTTTGGATGCAATGTATTCAACGACCGCAAAATGCAGGAAAGACTTCCCAAGTCTACCTATTCCGCCCTCAAGCGGACTATAGAGAGCGGAGAACCGCTTGACCTGAACATTGCAAACGTGGTAGCAAACGCCATGAAGGACTGGGCAGTTGAGCACGGCTGTACCCACTACACCCACTGGTTCCAGCCTATGACAGGCGTCACGGCTGAAAAGCACGACAGCTTCATCACGCCCAACGGCGGCGGAGAGGTCATTATGGTCTTTTCCGGCAAGGAGCTTATCAAGGGTGAGCCTGACGCATCTTCCTTCCCCTCGGGCGGTATCAGAGCGACCTTTGAAGCCAGGGGCTACACGACCTGGGATCCGACCTCCCCTGCGTTTATCAGGGACGGCACTCTGTATATCCCCACGGCTTTTTGCTCATACACGGGAGAGGTGCTGGACAAAAAGACCCCCTTGCTCCGCTCAATGGAAAGACTCAGCGGTAAGGCAGTCAAGCTCCTTCACCTCCTTGGAAAAACAAGTGTAAACAGAGTTACAACAACGGTTGGTCCCGAGCAGGAGTACTTCCTCATTGATAAGGAAATGTACGACAAGCGACCCGACCTCATCTACACGGGCAGAACGCTCTTCGGTGCAATGGCACCCAAGGGACAGGAGCTTGCAGACCATTACTTCGGTGCTATCAAGTCAAGAGTAGCCGCCTATATGCGTGACCTTGATGAGGAGCTGTGGAAGCTTGGCATCTATGCAAAGACAAAGCACAACGAGGTTGCCCCCTCACAGCACGAGCTTGCACCCGTGTTCACCACCTCTAACATCGCCACCGACCACAACGAGCTGACAATGGAGGTTATGAAAAAGACAGCGGAACGCCACGGACTTGTCTGCCTGCTACACGAGAAGCCGTTTGCCGGCGTGAACGGCTCGGGCAAGCACAATAACTGGTCAATCTCCACCGACACGGGCGAAAACCTCCTTGACCCCGGCAAATGCCCCGAGGAAAATCTTCAATTCCAGCTCTTCCTGAGTGCTGTTGTCAAGGCTGTTGACGAATATCAGGATCTGCTGAGGATCACCGTAGCCTCCGCCGGCAACGACCACAGACTGGGTGCAAACGAAGCACCGCCTGCTATCATATCTATGTATCTGGGTGAT
>CACYCD010000120.1 GCA_902772755.1 uncultured Ruminococcus sp. | reverse complement strand
GTTGCAGATTATCACACCGCTACAGGCTTGGAGGCTCTGTTTGGATTTCTGTATCTGGGCGATCGGAGCAACCGTCTTGAACAGCTGTTCAAGATGCTTATAGAATAAATGGAACAAAAAATCACGAGGAAGAAAAAGCTCTTCCTCGTTTTTTTACTGATGTAATATTATTTTTCTCTGTCAAGTCTGAATGCTACCGAACGGCGGAGGTATTCAAGATAGTTTTCATCTTTGCACATAGCCTTACCCGGTGTGTCGGAGAGCTTTGCCACAGGTCTGCCGTTTACATATTGAAGCTTTATAACAATATTCAGTGCATCGGCAAAGGTATCGTTTGAGCAGAATGTGCCTATGCCAAAGCTGACCTTCGTTTTATCCTTGAAATAGTCATAAAGTGCCTGTGCCCTGTCAAAGTCAAGACTGTCGCTGAACAGCAGCAGCTTTGTCTTGGGGTCAACACCATAGCTCTTGTAGTGGCGTATCATCTTTTCGCCCCATTCGTAGGGGTCTCCGCTGTCGTGGCGAACTCCCGTGTAGTTGTTCACCATTGAGCGGTTAAAGTCCATAAGGAAAAGGTCGGTGGTCACGGTGTCGGTGAGTGCGGTACCGTTGTCACCAAGATACTCGTCATACCAGTCACGCATCGCATAGTGATTTGTGTATGCAAGCGGAATCCTGTCGATTCCCTGATACATCTGAACATATTCGTGTGCATAGGTACCAATAGGAGTTAAATTGTATTTCATTGCAAAGTACACATTTGACGTGCCTATGCACTTGTCTGTTTCTGTGGCAAGACGCTTAATAACAATGTCCTCCCACTCTCTTGACAGCCTTCTCCTCGCTCCGAATTCTGCAAATTTGAAGGTATAGGTGCCGTCATTGAGAGCTTTTATTTTTTTGTCAAGCTTTTCCTTTGCCGAAGCCAGCAGCTCTTTGTAGTCATACTGCATACGGAAGTAAACTTCATTTACAATTTCAAGCAGATATATCTCAAACTGCATTGCCGAAAACAGCGGACCGTCTACAACTATTTTAAGCTCACCGCTGTCCGAACGGGATACCTTGACATAATCCCTGATAGGTCTCCACAGTCTTAAAAACTCAACATAGTCATTCTTGATAAATCGAATCGAACGCAGATAGTCCAGCTCATCTTTTGTGAATCTAAGTGTGCAGAGGTGATCTATCTGAGCCTCTATTTCTTCAGTCATTTCTTTTGTAAACACCACACCCTTGTTTCGGCACTTAAAAAAGTATTGTCCGCACAGGTCGGTGTGCTTGTGAAAGATGACCTGATCCATATTGAATTTATACAGATCGGTATCAAGCAAAGAAATTACGATCGGTGATAATTTCATCATTTCCCCCTAAATACTGTCAGTTTTTGTGTTATCCATAGAGCAAAGCACAGCTTCCCTGAGTTCATCAAACTCATTCCAGAGCAAAGGATTTGTGTACTTTTTCCAGGATACCATATCATTTTTTATCAAATACTCACGCATCTGAGTGGCGGATATTTCAATTACCTTTGGTATATACAGCTCGGCTGTCATATTCCCCTCAACACTGTCAAACCAGCTTATCCTGCGTTCCTCTTTACCTGAGATCAGCAGGTCAGGGGATTTGCCGTAATGCTGTTTAACATTTTCGAGAACATAGTCTCCCCATTTAGAATTATTTCCCACACCGATATCAGGAAGAGGGAAAATATCTATATTGTTTCCGAAAACCTTACGCAAAATACTTTCACGCACTTGGTATGTATACGGGTTTTTCTGTGTTCCGGATTCCTGAGAAGAGCCTATGAAAATACCTACTCTTTGGCAGACGCCCACTGCCTTGTCTATCATATACTCGTGACCCTTGTGAAACGTCTGAAATCGTCCCACCATTATGCCAAGGTCAAATGTCTTGTTATCCATAGGCACCTATATTTCGGGAACAAAAGCAGGCATAAGCTCCAGCTTGAACTGATTTATCCTGTGCAGGCGGTCGATTTTATCTTTCTTTTCTTTATCATCTATAACTCCCTCACGGATATACCTGTCAAGCTCTGCATAGGTAAAGCCGAGGTTGTCCTCGTCTGTCTTTCCGCACAAGCCGTCTATCGGGACCTTATCAACCAGCACATCGGGCAGGTTGAGCAGTCTGCCTATCTGCTTCATCTCCTGAACCGTGAGGTTAGAGCAGGGGCTGAAATCACCGGCGGCATCGCCGTAGCGTGTTGAATATCCCACCCAGTCCTCGGATAGGTTGCAGGTGTTGGCAACACGTCCGTTGTGTGACTGTGAAACAGCATACAGAGTTGACATACGGATACGTGGAGGCAGATTAACGGTACTCTGGTTTGACAGCTCAAACGGTATACTGTTTTTTAAGCCCTCAACCGCATCCTTGATATTAACGATATAGTGTTTTATTCCAAGCGTATTGACAAGAAGCAGTGCCATATCGATATCAGCCTGTTCTCCGCAGGGCATAAGCACTCCTATGACCCTGTCCCTGCCAAGTGCTTCAACGCAAAGTGCCGCAACGATCGAGCTGTCCTTTCCTCCCGAAATACCGACAACTGCATTACAGCCATTCCCGTTTTCTTCAAAAAAATTGCGTATCCACTGCACGCAGTCGTTTTTAACCTTTTCCGCATTGAACATCTTAAATCTCTCCTTATCGAACATCTATTTGACAGCTTCTCATGGTTTCAAGAGCTGCCTCATGCTTTTCGGGCGTAACACCGGCACAGCAGGCGGAATCTACAGAAATATCGATCTCCTGAAAAATAGCTTTTAACAGCAGAGCATTGCTGACAACGCAGATATCCGTGCATAAGCCGATCAGCTCAACAGTAAAATCGAACCCTCCTGCTGACTTCATAAGGTTGTTCGGCAGCATTGTTGAGCCAAAGGTCGTTTTTTCGACAGCGGTATAGCCCTTCTTTTCAAGTGCTGCAGCAACGGCTTTATCAAGCTGCCAACCGTCCGTACCCTTTATGCAGTGGGGAACAGGCAGATGTCTGCCCTCTGCCGTATTCAGATAATTCTCATAATGCGTGTCCATAGTCGCAAAGATCTCGCCGTCAAAGCTCTCGATTTTCTTTACAACGTTGGGAACGATCGCCTCGGCTTCCTTTGTACCCAAAGCTCCGTCAACAAAATCCTTCTGCATATCAACTACAACCAAAAAATGCTTCATAAATAAATCTCCTATCTTTTTTTGTAAAGCTTTGCAGGGCGGTGACCTGCACCCTGTGTGTATTCATCTGTTTCTTCAACATAGCCCGCAACCTTCCGCCTGAAATTGGCAGAAAGGATTGAGATATTCATAATTGTTTCCTGCACGTTCTGCAGTTCGGTCAGTGTAAATTTTTCAGGCAGAAAATCAAAAATTACCTCAAAATCCTTTGCACTGTTTCTGAGTGCCGTAAGTGCCTTAGCTATGATCTTTGCATGGTCAAATGCAAGCTCTCCGCTGTCAATAATGCTGAAGGAGGTCATTCCGAAATCGCTGTTTTCCTCTTTTAGAGTGGCTTTCAGCTCAGTATCTCTGTAGCTTAGATTCAGATGAAAAATATCCTCATTATCCTGTTCAAAGCTCACATCGAACCACTGTGCATCCTTAGCGTCATCTCCGGATTGCTGTTCGACCTTATCCGAGCCTAACACTGATACAAAAGCATTTGAAATGATCCAGCCTCTGGGGTCTCTCTTTGGTTCACTGAAAAGCCCTATGGACATAAGAGAAGCAGGCTTCAGGGAGGTTTCTTCCTCGACCTCTCTCAACGCACATTGCTCTATGGTCTCATCAGGGTTCAAAAATCCCCCCGGTAAAGCCCAACAGTCCTTGAACGGGTGACCGCCCCTCTTAATAAGAAGCAGTGACAGCTTGGTGTTGGAATTTTGCCGATAATTCTCACTGTCCTCAGTTCTCAGCCTAAGCACAACAATATCGGCAGTAACCGACGGACGCTCATAATCAGACAGCTTGTAAGCCGACAAAAAACTGCTTTCCTCAGACATAATCATCACTCCCGTATTTAATTTTACAATATGATAATAACACATTGTTACTAACAAGTCAATACTTTCTAAAAAATTTTTGATGACAGATTTCAGGAAATCTCTAAAAACCAGCAAAACTATTGACTTTAATATGTACTGAAGTTATAATATATAGGGCATCTTAAAAACCTATGGCACTTTGCAGCAGTCTGGTGCTGTAAATTTCAAATGAAACGGAGAAATAGTATATGATCATCAACAAAAGAACAGAGGGCGACAAGCTGATAGTATCTCCCGTGGGCAGACTTGATACAAATTCTTCCCCCGAGCTTGCCAAGGAACTGGAAAGCTCCCTTGAGGGTGTAAATACGCTTGTATTTGACTTAACTCTTCTGGAATACATCTCATCCGCAGGACTTCGTGTATTGTTATCTTCACAGAAAAAATTCAACCGTCCCGGTGCAATGGTAGTCAAAAATCCCTCCAAGCTTGTTATGGAGATATTTGAGGCAACAGGTCTGGACGAAGTTTTGTGTATTGAATGAGGTGTTAAGCTATGATTTCAAACAAGGTTTATGTCAATAATATGGGCAAAGGCAGAGAAGAGACTTTTGCCGAGATGGATCGTTTTTGCAGTTATGTAAAGCTTCCTCAAAAAAGCAAGCTGCAGATCCGTCTGCTTACGGAAGAACTGCTTGGTATGGTGGCTCAGATAGGCGGAGATTTTGATGCAGAGTATCAAATTGAGTATCAGAACAGCATTTGCCGAATCTGCCTTACAGCAGAGCTGAAAAACCCCGATATCCAAAAGAGGGAGAAGCTCATCAAAGCATCTACAGACGGAAAAAACGCAGCTGCCAAGGGTATTATGGGCAAGATAAAGGATATTGTGGAGATGTACCGTTACAGCTACAATAACGCTGTTGATGACAGTGAGGATATCGGTCTGTCCGATTATGCCTCCATAGCTATGCACAGTATGCTCTCTTCTGTAAAAGGCAACAGCTTCAGTCTAGCGGAATATAAGGGTGCGATAGCCGGCAAGAAGGACAGCGAGTGCGTTGAGGAATGGGACGAGCTGGAAAGGTCTATTGTTGCCAATATTGCCGATGATGTTTCTGTCGGAATCAGAAACGATCGTGTCGAGATAGTGATTTCAAAGAAAATGAAATCGGTATAAGGGTGTTTCTGAAAACTCGAAGTTTGCACAAAATATTTGAAGCCATACTGACGTATATCAAGCGAATTTTGTGCATTATTACGGAGTATAATTATGAGCTTTATAAATGCGGAAAAAGGTATAAAAAAGATCTATATTTCCGAAATATTTGCAGTGCTTGCTGCTATTGTGGGTGATTTGGCATTGCGTTTAATAGATTATGTTGCCCAAATACACTTTACTGATTGGATAGTAATTATTTCGTTGTTTTTAGGAGTATTGTGTTTGGTGTTGCAAATACTCTGTATAATTTTTGGATTTATTGGGTGTATAAATGCAGCAAAGGACGAGGAAGAGTTTAAAAAAGCATTTTACTGTACCATAGCGGCAGGTTCGCTTGCTATTATTTCAATCTTTATTCAGAGCTTCAACAATACTGCTTATGCACTAATAGAATCGTCAGAGACCGTTATTGAAATGTTTGTTATGATATTTTCCGTTTCGGGCTTGATAAATATTTCTGAAAAATGCGAATGTACGGATATGGAGGATAAAGGTATCCATCTTTTGAAGCTTTTGACCGCTACATACGTAATTGCAGCTATAAATGCTCTTGTGATCAGAATGTTTGAGCTTTCCGAGAATGCACAGGCTGTTTCATACATTATTGGTATCGTTGATCTGATAATAAAGCTTGTTCAGTATTTTCTGTATTTGGGCTATCTTAAAAAGTCAAAAGCAATGCTGTCAAGCTATATCGGGGCAAATATATGAAAAATAAAATATTTTCAAAAAAGATTGTTAAAACTCATATTCAAAGCCAAAGATGGCTTATTCCCGTCTGCTTTGGACTGTCTTGTTTTCTCAACATTTCGGCGGTCATTCTTTTTATAATAAGAGGCTTTGACGGTATGGAGAAGGAATGGGTGTTCTCCATAGGTGCAGATATATTCTGTATGTCCGTCTGTACAATGCTGTGCTTTAGCTCCATACTCAATCTTAAGGGTCAAAACGCCGATACCTATGCTTTTGTGAACCTTATCACCAATACGGTCTTTGCCCTGTTTCTGGACGAATTATGCTGGCTTGTTCAGGGCATACCGAAGCTGCGTGTGATAAATATTACCGCAAATGTGATTTTTTATTCGATAGGGCTTGTTTTGATCTATCTGTTTTGGAGGTATATCCGCAGGGCGTTGAAGCTCTTTGATATGCCGATGAAGATAGCGGACTTGTTTTTATCTATTATGCTGATACCGTCTATGCTGATTGGTACAGTGAATTTTATTTATCCTCTGTATTTCAGCGTGGATGAAAACGGTGTTTATGAGCGTGCTATTCAATGGGATGTAAGTCAGATTTATTTGAGCATAACACTGACTGTTATTGTCATTGCCATAGTTTTTTCTACAGCTTCAAAGAAGGATAAGTTTGTTGCAATTTCGTTTATTGCCATTCCGATCATAAATCAGTTTGTAGCAATAAATGTATTTGGATTATCTACTCAATACGCTGCCGTGGCGGTATCCATCGTACTTATATATGGTGTTTTGTTTGCCGACCGTGAAAAAGCTATGGCAGCTCGTGGAGCCGAACTGGGGCTTGCAACAAAAATTCAGGCGAATATGTTGCCTGATATCCATACTTTTATGCCCGAAAAAAAGGGATTTGATTTGTATGCGTCTATGACTCCGGCTAAAGAAGTAGGCGGAGATTTCTACGACTTTTTTATGATAGATGACTCCCATCTTGCGATCGTCATTGCCGATGTTTCCGACAAGGGCATACCTGCCTCGCTGTTTATGATGGCATCAAAAATTCTGATAAAAAACACAGTGCTTACCGGCAAAAGTCCTGCAGAGGTCTTGCAGGCAGTCAATACTCAGCTTTGCGAGAACAACAAGGAAACGATGTTTGTAACGGTATGGCTCGGTATTCTGGATCTTGACGACGGAACTCTGATATCGGCAAACGGCGGACACGAGTCGCCGATAATCAAAAAACCCGACGGTGATTTTGAATTGATCAAGACAAAGCACGGTTTTATCATAGGGGCAATGTCGGGGATAAAGTATAAAGAGAATACGCTTACGCTTGAACCCGACACCAAGCTGTTTGTTTACACCGATGGTGTACCCGAGGCGGAAAACCTCCACGAGGAGCAGTACGGCTTTGACAGATTTCTTTCTGTGTTAAACAAAAACAAAGCTGCAGACCCAAAAACACTCTTGTCGGCAGTAAGTGCCGATGTGCATAAATTCGCACAAAACCGACCTCAGTTTGACGACATAACAATGCTCTGCATACATTATAAGGGACACCCGTAAAAGAATGCGGGATATAGTAAAAAATCGGCTTTATTCAGCCGATTTTTTTACTGTAATTTTCTTCGATTTTTCCTTCGTTTTTTTATTAGTTTTCTTTTTGAGGCTGTTGGATATTTCGGCGGTGAAGATTATGCCGTTGTCTTTTTTCTTTGCTGTGATAGTTCCCTTGTGCAGGGTAACGATCTTATGTGCTATGGAGAGTCCCAGTCCGTGACCGCCTGTTGACTGATTTCGGGAGCTGTCGGGGCGGTAGAAGCGTTCAAACAGCTTTTTGCAGTCCAAATCGGCAGGGAGCTCGGCAGTGTTGTATATCTTGAATGTGGTAAATCTCATACTGCTTGACAGGCTCACTTCTACTGTTCCCGGAGAATTTACGTATTTTGAGGCATTTTCAATCAAAATAGAGATCAGCATAGTGATCTGCTGAATATTTGCATTGAGGATTATATCGGGTTGTATCTTGGAGATAACCTTTACTTCCTTGCCGGAAAATACCTCGTTAAAGCTCTCCAGTTGTTCCTCAACAAGATTGCTGAGGTTTATTTCCTCTATGAAAAGCTCCCCGTCAAATTCTTCCATTTTGGAAAGTGTAAGCAGTTCGTCAATCAGACCGCTCATACGGTCTATCTGATTTTTGATATTTGATATATAAGCGTTGTTCTCACTGTTCTTGTAAGTCAGCAGCTCGGAAGTTATCCGGATAACAGACAGCGGAGTTTTCAGCTCGTGGCTGGCATTGGTGATGAACTGCTTCTGCATTCTGTTGTTTTCTTCAAATGGGCGAAGCACCTTGTTTGAGAGGAAGGCAAACAGCAGCAGTACAAAAATGGTAAGGATCAGGGTCACTGCCACCATACCGGCAATTGCTATCCGCACTGCAAAAATTTCATTGCCAACATCAAGGAATACAGCAGTATTGTCATTGCCCGATAAAGAGGATATCCTGTAACGGTATTCATTGATATATCCGGTGGTGTTTCCCTTTGAAAATGCCTTGTGTATCATTTTGTTTGCAGTTTCACTGTCAACAGCGGCAATGTGAGAGAGGTTGATGTCGATTATTTCTTTGTTGCTGTCAAAATGAATTACAAAATACCTTGCCTTGAATGCCGTTTCCTCATCAAAATAAAGGAGTTCGTCAAGCAACTCTTTTTCAAACTTGCGGTACTCCTGAAAACGGGGCATAACTCCGCCGTTGTTGCAGATAAGCTCTGTCATAGCATCGGAACGGTTGGAAACATACCAGCTTAGTACTATGTACAATGAGGCTGTTAATATGGAGAACACCAAAAACAAAGAGAGTGTTACGGTGTAGATAAGACGGCGTTTTAGCTTTTTCATTTAGTCTGTCGCCTCCATAGCGTAGCCGTCATCGGTTTGGAAAATATTGACAAGTGAGTGAATTTGACTGAGCTTGTTTCTCAGGTAAGAGATATACAGCACGACAGTGCTTTCGCTCTGTTGCTTGTTCCACAAAAGCTCGTTGATCTTTTCGGCGGAAAATGGTTTGTTCTGCTTGATGAACAGAGCCAGCAGCTCACTCTCCTTGGTGCTGAGTCGCAGACTGCCGTCCTCGGTTTTCAGCTCCGAGGTGTCGCAGTCAAGCGTTATATTCGAGTGCTTCAGCACCTTGTGCTTGTAGCTCATTGTCCGCCTTATCATCGAATTGAGCCGTGCGATCATCTCCTTCATCGCAAAGGGCTTGCTCAAATAGTCATCGGCACCCAGCGAAAGCCCGTCTATTTTGTCGTCAATTGCTGATTTGGCTGTGAGCATAAGCACGGGAACGTAGTTCTCGGAAGCTCTGAGCTTGCTCAGTACCTCCATACCGTCCATTTTCGGCATCATAATATCCAGCACAGCGGCATCGTAGTAGTTCGTCCGTAGCATATCCCAAGCTTCCTGACCGTCATACACGGCATCTACCTCGTAGCCCTCCAGCTTTAATATCTCCGTTACAGCCATTGAAAGCTGTTTTTCATCTTCTGCATAAAGTATTTTCATAGTGCTTCTCCTCAGTTTGATCTTATCATATCTCTTATTGTCTGCATAGTGAGATCTGTCGAAGCCATCTCGTCCGAACAGCGTTTAAGCTCGTCAACGATCAGCCTTGTGTCACGTATGTTCTTTTTGTATTTCAGCTGATGCTCAAGGCTTGCCCAGCAGTCCATTGCTATTGTCCGAAGCTGTATCTCGATATTCAGATGTTCAAGCTCGCCGAAGCAAAAGGGTATCTGCACAATGACGTGCAGGCTGCGGTAGCCATTGGGTTTGGGTGTGGAGATGTAATCCTTTACAGTCATTATCTGCCAATTTTCGTGATTTTCGATCTCAATGAGTATCAGGTACACATCACCGACAAAGTGGGTGACTATCCTCAGCCCGATAGCATCGGACAATTCCGTAAGCCCGTTGAGGGGAGTTGCCTCCAGCCCGTGAAGCGTCAACTTTTCACGTATGCTGTCACTGCTCTTTATTCGGCTTCTGATATGCTCGGCAGGTGCCTGCTCGGGATCTGTGGTCAGCTTATTGAGTATGATGTGAATTTCCTGCAGCAGATCCTGCTGAGTTTTTTCAAGTGGGTCAGCGTATATTCCGTAAAATTCTCTGTCTTTAGTAATCATAGCCTATCCTTTTCAGGGCAGCCAAAACCGCCCTTTAGTAAAATTTTGTATGTTTTTATTATAATCGCTGTATGTGATAGTTTTATGTTGAAAAAAGAAATATTGAAACATTTTTAGGAAATTTTCCAAAGAAATGACCGAGGGGAGTAAGCCCTCGGTCAAGGTAGGAAATGATATCCGCAAAGGGATGGAGTGAATGGGTCGTATCCAAAGGAGAACAACCCGCAAGGAAGAAAAACAAAAAATGAAACAAAGAATAGAAAATCAAGAATCAAATGGCAGCTTGCCATAATCCGTGAAGATTACAATAGGCAAAAGCCGAAATAGGCTTAATACCGTCTGCCAATACAAACTCAGCCTTGGGAGAGTCTGACGGAGACAGACAAGCCGATTGAAAACCGTTGTCTGTTTCAAGCACGATCCACTGAATATAATGTGCGTCACTCATAGGATGGGCTACAGAACCAACCTCAACACAAATTTTGTTGCCCTCAACAGCAACCGCAGGGAGGTGCTTTTCAACAGATGCATCCACCGTACCGGGGATAACTTCAACCAAGTTTTCAGAAACTTTTTCAGGAGGAGTCAGATAAAACAAGATAGAGCCATCAACCTTGTCCTGATAAAATTTCATTGGAATCACCTCTTTAGACTTTTTTATAAAACAAACCTTAAGAATAACCTTAAAGCTACAACATCACGGTGCCTAATGTTGTCTTTGTTTTAGTTTATTAAATAATACCATAAGAATTTTAGCTTGTCAAGGGTTTTTATAAAATTTATCAAAAAAATTTTTAGTTGCGTTTTTGGCTGATTTGCTATAAAATAATAAGCAGTATTGGTTTGATTCGGAGGCAAATTATGGCAATATTGTCAGCTTATGACCTTGGTATTTCTTTTATAGATAAAAAACTGTTTGAAGGACTGTCGTTTACGGTGGAAAGCCGTGACAAGATAGGTTTTATCGGTGCAAACGGCAGCGGAAAAACCACCTTGTTTAAAATTCTTACAGGCAGTCTTGACCCCGACAGCGGATGTGTAACTGTCGGTAAGGATGTGACCCTCGGATATATGGAGCAGCACGCCTGCAAGGATGAG
>CACYCD010000119.1 GCA_902772755.1 uncultured Ruminococcus sp. | reverse complement strand
TTTTCCTTCGCTCTGTATATACATACAAGGCTCAAACGGCTGACAGGACAGAGTAAACGTCCTTTCACCAACAATGAGATAGGGTACTCTGTCCTTTATGCCGAGGGTATAGCAGTCATCTTGATAAACGACTGTATTTTTATCCGTTTTTTCGTTCATAACCTAATCTGCAAACAACGGCGTTGAGAGATAGCGGTCACCTGTATCGGGAAGGAGAACAACTATAGTTTTGCCCTTGTTTTCGGGACGTTTTGCAAGCTCTATCGCTGCGAATGCTGCCGCACCGGAGGAGATTCCCACAAGTACACCCTCGGTTTTGCCGATCAGCTTGCCTGTGGCAAAAGCATTTTCGTTGGAAACAGGTATGATCTCATTATAAACATTTGTGTTCAACACATCGGGAACGAAGCCTGCACCGATACCCTGTATCTTGTGAGGACCTGCTGTACCCTTTGAAAGCACGGGAGAGGTTTCCGGCTCTACTGCAACTACCTTGACCTCGGGATTCTGCGACTTGAGATACTCTCCTACACCGGTCACCGTACCGCCCGTTCCGACACCTGCAACAAAGATGTCTACTTCGCCGTCAGTGTCCTCCCAAATTTCGGGACCCGTGGTTGCTCTGTGAACGGCAGGATTTGCAGGATTTACAAACTGTCCGGGAATAAAGCTGTTGGGTATCTCCTTGGCAAGCTCTTCTGCCTTGGCAATAGCACCCTTCATTCCCTTGGTTCCATCGGTCAGCACAAGCTCTGCACCGTAAGCCTTCATCAGTTGACGGCGTTCAACGCTCATAGTCTCGGGCATCGTGATGATTAGGCGGTATCCCTTAGCCGCCGCAACGGAAGCAAGACCGATTCCGGTATTGCCCGAGGTAGGCTCGATCAAAACACTGTCCGGCTGCAGAATACCCTTGTTCTCCGCATCCTCTATCATAGCCTTGGCGATCCTGTCCTTGACACTGCCGGCAGGATTAAAATATTCAAGCTTTGCCACAAGCTTTGCTTCAAGACCAAGCTTCTTTTCAATGTGTGTGAGTTCAAGCAAGGGTGTTTTGCCTATCAACTGATCTGCTGTCTGATAAATCTTACTCATAATGATTACCTCCAAAAAATAATTACCTATTAAGTTAGTATGTTGGTGGGACGATATATATAATACACCTGATTTTTGAATTTGTCAATAGAAATTTTAAAAAATTTCTTGAAATCGTATTAACATACTGATATAATAGGTAAAACGGAGGTGTAAATTATGCTTATTTCAACAAGAGGACGTTATGCACTGCGAATTTTGATCGATATGGCGGAGCATAACAGCAATAAATATATAAAGCTGAAGGAAATTGCCGAACGGCAGGAAATATCTGAAAAATACCTGGAAAGCATAGTCAAGGAGCTTGTCAATCATCATATAGTGGTCGGACTGCGTGGCAAGGGTGGCGGCTATAAGCTGTCAAAAGCACCCGATGAGATCAACGTAGGCGAGGTACTGCGTTTTATGGAGGGAAGCCTCGCACCTGTCGCCTGCCTGGAGGATAACAGCACCCCCTGCCCCAAAGCCCCGTTCTGCCGAACCCTCGACTTCTGGCGAGGCCTAGACCAAATCATCCGTAACTACACCGACAGCTTCACCATATCCGACCTGGTAAAAACAGAAGAAGCCGGGAATGATTATGTTATATAGTAAGATTTTTAACAATACTAAATGCACGTTTGCTCGGGAAAGCTTATTTTCCGGAGTAAGCGTGCATTTTTTATGAGTTCAAGTTTTTGAGAAAGACTATTGACAATGGCTCGGTTATAATATATAATTAACCTACAAGTCAAATAGGTATATCAAGTCAGGAGAAGCATTATGTGTGAAATATATGGATTCTCGGGCAGTCGGGAAAGAGGACTTAATCACGATCTGTATGAATTTTACTCGCATGCAGATCAGCACCCCAATGGTTGGGGATTGGCACTGTTCAATGGCAATAATTTCGATATCTACCGTGAAGCAAATCGAGCCGACATAAGTGAACAGCTAAGCAGTCTTATGGCTCACCCTATATCAGCTAAGACCGCCCTTGCACATATCAGGCTGGCAACAATTGGCAATATTGAGTACGACAACTGTCATCCCTTTTCGGAAAAAGATATCAGTGGAAGAAGATGGACGCTGATACATAACGGCACTGTTTTTGAGAGTGACAAGCTCAACAAATATATATTTTTGCAAAAGGGTGAGACAGACAGCGAGCGTATCCTGCTTTATTTGATTGACCGTCTTAACGACCGCATACAAGAGCTTGACCGTCTTTTGACAGCAGAGGAACGTTTTTCTGTTCTTGACAAAATCATCTGTTCAAGCTCACCTAAGAACAAGCTTAATTTATTGATTTATGACGGAGAAATAATGTATGTCCACACAAATTTTCGCAATTCGCTGTATTATCGGCGTGAACAAACGGGTGTGACATTCTCAACTCAACCGCTTTCATCAAATGGGTGGAAAAATGTTGAGTTTATGACCTTGCTCGGCTACCGTGAGGGGGAGCTTGTTTTTACGGGTACAAGGCACAGCAACGAATATTTCTTTGACCCCATTGCCTATAAGCCACTGTATATGGCTTATGCGAGTCTGTAAGGAGGACTGTATGAACTCAACGGAAATAATTTTTGATCGTTTTATCGCTCCGCTTAAAAAGCAGAGATGCAACTATATCGGTATAGAAATAGAGATGCCAATCGTCAATCTAAACGGAAAAACCGATAAGACAGCTTGTATTGAAGCTGTTGATCGGGCTGTCAAACACTTTGGCTTTACACCGCATCATTTTGATGATGACGGCATCTGTCATGAAGCGGTTTGCGATGATACTGGAGATGTTTTCTCCTTTGACTGCTCATACAATAATTTTGAGATCTCCCTTGGACGTGTACGCACACTGCACGAAGCACAGGCGAGATTTAGAGATTATGTCAGTTTTATAAATACAGAGCTTAACCGCCGTAACTATATGCTCACTGGAATGGGGATAAATCCGAATTATCGGATAAATGACTTCAACTTTGTTCCCTCGCCACGCTACCGTATGCTGGAGGGGTATCTGAAAAAATGTCAAAGCTGGAGCGGTCAGTTCCATCAGTATTTCGCTTATGGGACGTTTTCGAGTGCCTCTCAGGTACAGCTTGATGTGAATGAGGATAACCTTTGCAAGACTATCGAAGCATTTTCACTGGTTGAGCCACTGAAAGCAGTTTTGTTTGCTAATTCTTATCTGCCCGATAAGCCCGAGCTGCTTTGCGTAAGGGATTATTTCTGGGAGCAAAGCCCTCACGGTATCAATAGAAGAAACATCGGATTCTTTGAACCATTGCCGAAAACAGTTGAGGAACTCACTGATTATTTGAGTAAGGCAAGCTTATTCTGTACCGAGCGTGACGGAAATTACCTGTTCTTTTATCCGATTCCCTTTGACGAATACCTAAACCGCAATACCGTTGAGGGTGAATATTATGACGGTACATATCACAGCTTTACTTTTGATCCGAAGGCGGAGGATATCAAGTATCTGAGAACCTATAAGCAGATAGACCTCACGGCAAGGGGAACACTGGAGTTCCGCTCCGCTTG
>CACYCD010000118.1 GCA_902772755.1 uncultured Ruminococcus sp. | reverse complement strand
ATGCGGTACAAAAATTGAAATATTTGCGTGTTTAATATCCCATCAACTCCAAAGCTTCTCTTGCGGCTTGTTGTTCTGCTTCTTTTTTGCTTCTGCCGCCGCCTCTGCCGATAACATTGCTGTTAAGATGAACTTCAAATACAAAGCGTTTGTCGTGGTCGGGACCGGACTCTCCCACCAGGATATAGTCTATCTTTTCTCCCGGGTTTTTTTGAATTATCTCCTGAAGCTTGGTCTTGTAGTCCCTGAAAGCTTTTCCTGCTGTATGGTTTTTAATTTCGGGTACCACAAAGGAAAGAACAAAATCCCTTGCAGGCTCCATACCGCCGTCTATATATATCGCAGCTATCAAGGCTTCAAAAGCATCAGAGAGTATTGAGGGACGGTTTGAGCCACCATCCCTGCGTTCACCGTAGCTGAGATACAAATATTTTCCGAGGTCAATTTTTTTAGCAAAGAGAAACAAGCTCTTTTCGCATACCAAAGAAGCTCTCAGCTTTGTCAGCTCACCCTCTGGAAGGCTAGGGCAATTCTTGAATATATAGTCGGAAACTGTAATTGAAAGCACCGCATCTCCCAAAAACTCCAGCCTCTCGTTATGCTTGATATGCTTCTTCTTGTTTTCATTGGCAAAGGAGGAATGAGTCAGGGCTTCTTTGAGGAGATCTTTATTTTTAAAATGGTAATTTATTTTATTTTCAAATTCTTCCATCATTATTTTTCCTTTAACTCATTAAATGAATCCTCTAATTTGGTGGTTACATCGGCTTTGATATAATCAACCATCAGTCTGATCGCATTAAATATAGCCTCTGCATTTGAGCTTCCGTGTGCTTTGAATACAGGCTTTTTAATGCCAAGGATAGGAGCACCGCCGTATTTGTCTGCATTCATATCGGCTTTAAACTTCATCAGGTCACGGTACACAAACGAAGCACCCAGCTTTGTTCTGACATTCTTTTTAAAGATATCGCCTACAACAGTGCTCATTGACTTTGCCACGCCCTCATAGGTTTTCAGGATAAGATTGCCTGTAAAACCGTCGCAGACATAGACGTCACAGGCACCCGTCGGAATATCTCTGCCTTCAAGATTGCCTATGAAGTTTATGGGTGTTTCTTTGAGAAGCTTGTAGGTCGCCTGCTGAAGCTCTCTGCCCTTTTGTGGCTCGGTACCGACATTTGCAAGGGCAACACGGGGGTTTTCAACATTCATAACATTTTTCATATATACAGAACCCAAAATCGCAAACTGTCTGAGCATCTCCGGACGGGCATCGATATTGGCACCTGCATCGAGGATCATAAAACAACCGCCGTCAAAGGACGGAAGGATAGGAGCAAAGCCGGGACGCTTTAATCCCTTGAGTCTTTTAACGATCAGAGTAGAGCCCACACAAAGTGCACCGCTGTTGCCTGCCGAAACAAAACCATCACCCTTGTAATTGGCGATCATATTAAGTCCCATAGCCATAGAGGAATCCGCATATTCCTTCATAATATCGGTTGCAGGTGCATCTGCAGGGATAACTCGGTCTGCGTGAACAACATCGATCCTTCTCAAATCAAGATTGTTCTGAGCTGCGATCTTTTTGATTTTTTCTGAATGACCCGTTAGACAAATATCAACATTAAATTCTTTTACTGCCATTAATGCGCCCTTGATAATTTCCAGAGGAGCATTATCTCCTCCGAATGCGTCAACGATAATTCTCACAATTATAACCCCTTTTTTGATATAAATTCTTCTAATTCACGGAAAGAACGCTTTGCATATTCTGCCGCACGCTCTTTTTTGTCCCTTGGACGGTCAAGAAGTTCAGGGAGTATTCCGAGATTTGCACCCATTGGTTGAAATTTAACTACGCTTTCATCGCTGATATATCTTTGGAGCGAGCCTATCATCGTGCTTTGCGGAAGTGTCAGTGTTTGCTGCGAAGCATACAGCAAGGAGGCATTTATTCCTGCCATAAGCCCTGATGAGGCTGACTCCATATAACCCTCAACACCCGTTATCTGACCTGCAAAAAACAAATTTCTGCGATTTTTAAGAGAAAAATCACTGCATAACAGTCGAGGGGAATCAATAAAGGTATTGCGGTGCATCACACCGTAACGGACAAACTCTGCTTTCTCAAGACCCGGTATCATTGAAAATACACGCTGTTGCTCGGGAAATTTTAGGTTTGTTTGAAATCCGACTATATTGTACAGCAGACCGCTGCTGTTTTCTTTTCTGAGCTGAACTACCGCCCACGGACGATGACCTGTGGACGGGTCGGTAAGACCTACAGGCTTCATCGGGCCGAAGCGTACCGTATCTCTGCCTCTTTGAGCCATAACCTCTATGGGCATACAGCCCTCGTACACCTTGGGGTTCATAACGTCAAAATCGTGTACGGGAGCTCTCTCTGCTTTTATCAGCTCATCATAAAAAGCATCATACTCATCTTTGGTAAAGGGACAGTTGATGTAATCATCTCCGTCACCCTTGCCGTATCGTGAGGCAAAAAACGCTTTGTCCATATTTATACTTTCAAATTTGATTATCGGTGCAGCCGCATCGTAAAATGAAAGTGAATCACCCAGCATATTCTGTATAGATGAAGAAAGCATTTCCGAGGTCAGCGGTCCCGTGGCGATTATTGTAATCCCTTCGGGGATAGCTGTCACCTCTTGGTTTATGACCTCTATCAGGGGATCGGCGGTTATTGCATCGTGTACCGCCTGCGAAAACAACTCCCTGTCAACCGCCAACGCACCGCCGGCAGGAACACGGCAGGCATCGGCACACTTCATCAAAAGTGAATCCAACATTCTCATTTCCTGCTTGAGCATACCTGCGGCACTTTCGGGACGAGCAGCCTTTAGGCTGTTGGAGCAAACCAGCTCACACAGCATATCCGAATGATGTGCGGGGGATTTTTTATGCGGTTTCATCTCATACAGCTTGACCGGTATTCCCCGTTTGGCTATCTGATAGGCGGCCTCACAGCCTGCCAGACCACCGCCCACAACATTAATCGCTGTCATTCTTTGTAAAACCGCATCCCTCTTCATTGCAGAACAGTACAGGGGTTTTTCCTTTCTTCTTATATAGGATATGTCCGCACTGAGGACATTTTTCGTTTGTCGGCTCATACCACGACATATAGTTGCACTCGGGATAATTACTGCAGCCGTAGAATATTCTTCCTTTTTTCGTCTTTCTTGTAATAACGTCTCCGCCGCAGACGGGGCAGGACACACCCACCTTGTCAACGAATTTTTTTACGTTCTTACATTCGGGATAACCGGGACAGGCAATAAATTTTCCGTATCTGCCGACCTTTACGACCATCTTTCTGCCACATTTATCACAGATGATGTCGGTTTCGTCCTCCTTGAGCTGGATCTTTACTCCGTCCATATCCGCTTTGGCTTTCTTTAAGGTTTCCTCAAAATCTCCGTAAAAGTCATCAAGAAGGCTCACCCATTCCACCTTGCCCTGTTCAACGGTGTCAAGCTCCTCTTCCATACCTGCCGTGAATTTTACGTTTACGATTTTCGGAAAACGCTCCTTAAGCAGATTGACCATAGCCTCTCCAAGCTCTGTGGGAACAAGTGACTTTGCTTCTCTCTTGACATATTCTCTGCTTGTGATCGTTGAGATCGTAGCGGCATAAGTTGACGGTCTGCCTATTCCGTACTCCTCCAGTGCTTTAATGAGTGAAGCTTCGGTAAATCGTGCAGGGGGCTGTGTGAAGTGCTGATTGGGTACTATCTCCTTGGCTTTTACGGGCATATCCTTTTCAAGTGCAGGGAGTTCCTTTTCTTTTGATGCCTCTGCATCATTGCTGTCAACATACAGGACGGTGTAGCCGTCAAACTCAACTCTGTAGCCTGATGCAGAGAAGGTATAGCCGTTTGCATCTATCTCAGCCTTCTGTGTCTTGTGTATGCAGTCAGCCATTTGACAAGCTGTAAATCTGTCCCAAATGAGCTTATACAGCTTATACTGCTCAATCGTCAGGCTTGATTTGACTTTTTCCGGACTGAGCGAAGGAATAGACGGACGTATAGCCTCGTGACCGTCCTGTGCATTTGAACGTGATTTATAAAATCTGGGAGACTGTGGCAGATAATTCTCACCGAAGTTTTCTCTGATATATGCAGTGACCTCCGAGATGGCATCGTTGGAAATTCTGAGCGAGTCCGTTCTCATATAGGTTATAAGACCTGTTGTACCGTAACCCTCTACATCAACACCCTCATAAAGCTCCTGAGCGATCTTCATGGTTCTTCTGGACTGGTAACCGAGCTTTCTGGACGCCTCCTGCTGAAGCGTTGAGGTGATAAACGGCGGATACGGAGATTTT
>CACYCD010000117.1 GCA_902772755.1 uncultured Ruminococcus sp. | reverse complement strand
TGCGGTTGCCGATCCTATCTGATAAGTACCTGAATCCGCATTCTTCAAGCCGACTGTGAGTGTGAGTGTATCTGTCTTGAACGTACCGCCCTGAGTTGAAATGGTGGGAGTGGGGGTAGTATCGTCATTATAGACAACGGCAATTCCCGATGTGCCGACAGTTCCGCTGATCTTTCCGCCTGAAACCGTGAAGGTATTTCCGCTGACCTGATCTTTGTATGTACCTGCTGTCATCTTGTTTGCAGTGAGGTTTACCGATGTGGAACCGCCGTTGCAGTTTACGATGACAACGCCCTTTGTGCCTCTCTCATTGTAGGCTATTGCTCCCGAAGAAGAGAGGTATTCACTCTGACCTGCAAAGTAGTTGTGGAAATTATTTATTGCCTTGACCTCGGTATCTGCCCAGGCGGTAGTATCTGCATCACCGAGCATTACGGTATTCCAGTTTGTGGGACGTGCCATATACATACCCATTGCCTGTGCTCTTGTGCCGACCATAGCCCAAGTCTGCTTCATAACTCTGTCGCTGTAGCCGGAGGTAGCACCTGACTGATAGGTGTCGTGTGACTCATTCCACAGCACCGCCTTGCTTCCGCTGACAGACGAGCCATCGGCATTAAGTATAAAGTCACTTCTCTGAGCTCCTGCACCGTTATGATCGCTGAGAGAATAGAGGATATCCCCCGAAATACCGCTTGCCGTAACGCTCATATAGGTAGCATAGGAATTTATTACAGATACACCCATACCTGTATCCTGATCGCCCGTTGCTCCGCCGAGTATCTCGCCGTAATAGTACGGGGTAATGTTCCTTGTGCTTTGAGCATAGCTTGTTACTGCATTGAGAACGTTCGGCCAGAAATTACTGCCTGTTCCGCTGACATCGGCAGGAGTTTCAATATGCTTTGCGGCATCAAAGCGGAAGCCGTCTGCACCATTGTCAATACATTCTTTCAGATATTCGGTTGCAGCCTCCTGAATCTTGGAACTGTCTGTATTCAGATCCGGCACACCGTCCATACAATAATGTGTCAAAACATATCGGTTGTAATTGGAGTAGTAGATATTCTTTGTGATATCGTGCCAACAACTGCTGTCATTTGCATAGGTGGACGGTACCTTGTTGGAAATATCATTTCCGCTCTGATTGCCCATGTGGTTAAGCACTGCATCAACAATTACACGCACGCCGTACTTGTGAGCTTCATCGCACATATCCTTAAATTCATCTGCCGTACCCAACGCACTTGTTCCGTTGGTGTTGTCCTCAATGCGAAAATCTACAGGCTGATAATAGACCCACCAACAACCGTGTGCATCCTTGCCTGCCGTGGTTTCCTTTGCCACCTGGATCGGAGAGGTTTGGATAGCAGTGAACCCTTGATCGGCAATCAGTGCCATCTTGTTTTTGATGTTCTCAAAAGACCAGTTGAAGCACTGCAAAACGGAACCCTGTTGCTGGTCGGCAACCATATATGCAGTTGCCGATGATTTTTGCACTTCCGTGTCGGCTTTGCTTGCCGCTTTGTCTGCGACAAAGGCGTTTGCCGTGCCAAGCACTGTACCGGTTGCCAGCAAAGAGACCGATAAAATTGCCGATAAAAACTTTTTGTTTATCTTCATAAAAAATCACCCCTATGATAATATTCCTTATAACAATTATATCAAACAATAACATAAAATACTATCGTTATTTAGCACAAATATTTACAATCTTTTTATCATTTTTGCCAATTAACAGAGTGCAGAAAGAAAAACGGCACCCGTTACGGATGCCGTTTGATTTAATTGATTACCATGTTGCAACTGTGCAAGCACTGCCGTCGCCGCCACTGATGTAGAATTTTGAACCTGTTGATACGGGGATATCAACTGTCTGACTGCCGTTGCCGTCACTGAAGATGACATAAGTTGCTGATGAAGGAATGCTTACTTCATAAACATCCTCGCCAAAGTCGTTGGTAGAAACTTTGTTCATATCAACGCCCGGCCATGCTGTCATAGTTGTATCTGCATCTGACCAGTAGTAGCACTTAACACTGCCCCAGAATCTGTTGTTGGAGAATGTGAGGGTTGTGTTTCTATAGTTATTCTGCTGCTGATATGTAGGCTCAACATAGTTGTATGTGGGTGTCTGATAGTTGTTGGTATTATTGTTGGTATTGTTGTTTGTGTTATTGTTTGTGTTGTTGTTGGTAACTTCCTTATCGTAGGTAAAGGATGTTCCTGCCTTGAAGGTGTTGATATGGCTGATGATATACTTCTGGATCTGAGCTACGTCCTGAACGTTTATGAAGCCATCGCCTGTAACGTCGGAAGCCTTGATAGCGATTTCACCAAATTCAGCTGTCTTTACAATATACTTCTGAACCTGTGTAGCATCTCTTACGTCTACGGTACCGTTGAGGTTTGCGTCACCGAAGAGTACCTCTATCTTCTGGATTGTTACATTTGTGTTGTTGTTATTGTTATTGTTATTATTATTGTTATTGTTGTTATTGTTATTATTGTTTGCAGCTGTATAATTTGTCAGAGTGTAGCCTGCTTTGAATATCTTTGAAGATCCGCCGAGGGGCATACCGGGCTGCATATCTGCAGGATAGCGGTTTGTTGTGGCTGTTTCGCTCTCGGTAAAGATAACGCTGCCGTTCTCCAGACCTGCAGGAACAGAAACAGAATAATAACCGGAGGAATCCTTCTGCATTGCTACTCCCGGCCAGGGTGCATTGCTTTCTTTAAGATCATTGTAGATGTATGCGTATACACTTGACCAGTTGTATGCTGAGTTGTCGAAATAAACATTTACCGATGAGGGTTTATTATTGTTGTTATTATTGTTGTTATTGTTATTGTTTGAAGGTGTATAATCTACCAGTGAATAGCCACCCTTGAAGAGCTTGGTTGAGCCGCCGATGGGCAAACCGGGCTGCATATCTGCGGGATAACGGTTTGTTGTAGCTGTTTCGCTCTCGGTGAAGATAACACTGCCGTTTTCCATACCTGAAGGAACATCTATCACATAGTAGCCTGTAGCAGAATCCTTCTGCATCATTGAACCCGGCCAAGGACCATTGTTGAGAAGCTCGCCTTCATAGATATAAGCATAAACATTTGACCAGTTGTAAGCTGAGTTGTCAAAGTAGATCTTTACATTTGAGGGTGTGTTGTAATTATTATTGTTATTGTTGTTATTGTTATTGATAACAGGCTGTGCACCGGCATTGTATACAACAGCGATACCGCAGTTGCCGATGTGACCTCTGATCTGACCGCCGGATACCTGGAATGTACCGCCGGATACCTGATCCTTGTATGTGCCGTCCTTAATTTTGTTTGCTCTGACACATACATCTCTTGCACCGCCTGAGCAGTTTACAAGTACAACACCGCTTGTGCCTCTCTCATTGTAGGCAACATTGTCCTGTGCTGCGAGGTATTCTGTCTGACCGACAAAGCTGTTGTTGAAGAGGTTTACTGCCTTTACTTCCTGGCAAGCCCAAGCTGTTACATCGCCCTGACCCATCATTGCTGAACCCCAGTTGGAGGGACGTGCAAGGTACATTCCGCAAGCCTCAGCTCTGGCACCGACCATAGCCCAGGTCTTGTTTACGTTGTTGTCGCTAACGCCAATGGAAGAACCTGCCTGATAGGTGTCGTGTGACTCATTCCAGAGGACTGCTCTTTTTCCGGGAGCACTTGAACCGTCATCAAGGTTGAAGTCGCTTCTCTTAGCACCGTCTGCATTACCGCTGTTTACGGCATTTCTGATGCTGTTTGAAACGGAGCTCATTGTAATGCTCATCATAGAGGTATATGAGCCTGTTACTCTGCCGCCCTCGCCCTTGTCACCGCTTCCTGTTGCGTGGTCAAGAACTTCGCCGTAGTAGTAGGGGGTGATACCCTTAGTGCTTTGAGCGTACTGTGTTGTTGCGTTGAGAACGTTTGGCCAGAACTGGCTGCCTGTGTGGTCAACGGGTGTTTCAATGTGCTTTGCACCGTCAAAACGGAAGCCGTCTGCTCCGCAGTCGATACACTCCTTGAGGAACTGCTTTGCAGCCTCCTGAACTGCACCGCTCTGTGTGTTAAGATCCGGCACACCGTCCATGCAATACTGTGTTATATCGTGTCTGCTCTCATACCAGCTGTTTTTGCCGATATCGTGCCAGAAATCTCTGTTGTTTCTGTACTTTTCGGGAATAGCGGGTGAAAGGTCATTCTTTCTGTTGTTTGCCATGTGGTTGAGTACTGCGTCAACGATAACTCTCACGCCGTACTTGTGAGCCTCGTCACACATAGCCTTGAACTGAGAAGCAGTACCCAAAGCACCCTGACCGTTGCGGTTTGTTTCAATTTTGAAGTCAGCGGGCTGATACTGAACCCACCAGCTACCCTTAGCAGTTTTGCCGGCTGTACCCTCCTTGGCAGTCTGGATAGGTGAGGTCTGAACTGCTGTGAAGCCCTGTCCTGCGATCTGAGCCATTTTGGATTTGATCGCATCAAATGACCAGTTGAAGCACTGAAGAATAGAACCGTACTGCTGATCTGCTACCATGTACTGTGTTGCTCCGCTGGACTTCTCTTTCTTGACTGCGGCATCTGCGGCAGGTATTGCTGCCATACTCATTGTCATTGAGAGTGCAAGAAGTGAGCTTGCAACTTTTTTTGTGAATTTCATTGTTATATTTTCCTCCTGTTGATTTTGTCGCAATGATCATTGCGATATTTCTTTTCCGATTGTATTGTATCAAAAATAACCAAAACTGTCTATTGATAAAACCGCCAACTTTTTTTGAGGGGAAATTTTAAGCGAATATTTCAATAATGAACAGTCTGTAAACAATATAAACCGCTTATAAATATAAGGTTACGCTATTCATTATTTATCTGTCTTTTTACCAATTATTTTTTATTATGGTACGTATAATTGGTCATTATTATGTAAGTAATGAATAAATGGAACAAAAAAATTTTGTGCAACTTGTCAATATTATTCCAAAAACCTTGCAAGATAATTTCAAATATGGTAAATTTACCTATGGAGGATTTACTATGTACAGAAAAATCGGTTATGCCTTCCTCTGTAAAAAGGGAAAAGTAAGAAAAAAGAATCAGGATAACTACTGGTGTATGGGCGATTATTTGCCACAGGTCAACAACGGACTAAAGCGTACCATTACGGGTGAGCTAAGGTTGAGGTATACCAAGGGGGCATTCTGCGTTTTTGACGGTATGGGAGGAGAAGCTCAGGGCGAAGTGGCGTCTTCCATCTGTGCAACTACATTTAATAATATATACAAGTCGGTGCTTGACCTGGATTTTCAGAGTATTGCCGATATGTGCTATATTATGAACAGAAACGTCTGCCGTTACGCAAAACGCCACAAAATAGACTGTATGGGTACAACTGCCGCCATGCTGTTGTTTGAGCAAAAGCAGGTCTACGCCTGCAACTTGGGCGACAGCAGGATATTTTTGATGCGTGGCAACAAGCTTCAAAAGATATCCGTTGACCACGTTGCAAAAAACACCATATTCAACAAGCCTCCGCTCACCCAGCATCTTGGCATACCCGAGGACGAGTTCAAGATAGATCCGTACATAATTTCGTTCAAAATAAGGAAAGGTGACAAATTCCTTATCTGCTCGGACGGTCTTACCGATATGCTGAAAACCGACGACATAGAAGCATTTTTGAGCGGAACACCGAATATCGAGGACTGCGTAAATGATATGATGGAGCTTGTATACGCCCGTGGAGCTATTGACAACACAACGATAGTGCTCTGCGAGGTAAAATAAATTATTGAAAGAGGAATAGTAATGGAGAAGAAAATTGCTGTTATCAAGGGTGACGGAATAGGTCCCGAAATAGTATCGGAGGCTATGAAGGTTCTGGACAAGGTTGCGGAAAAATTCGGTCACAAATTCAACTACACTCAGCTGCTTATGGGTGGCTGCTCAATTGACGCTTACGGCGTACCGCTGACCGATGAAACGATTGCCGAGTGCAAGGCAAGCGATGCGGTGCTTATGGGTTCTATCGGCGGAGATACAAACACCTCACCGTGGTACAAGCTACCGGCAAACCTCCGTCCCGAGGCCGGTCTGCTGGGCATACGCAAGGCACTGGGCTTGTTTGCCAACCTGCGTCCCTGCGTTCTCTATCCCGAGCTGAAGGATGCCTGTGTGCTGAAGGAAGAGATCAGCAGTAAGGGCTTTGATATGCTTATTATGCGTGAGCTTACGGGCGGTCTTTACTTCGGAAAAAGAGCCACGGAAGAGATAGACGGCGTTGTTACCGCCTACGATACCTGCACCTACAGCGAAAACGAGATAAGAAGGATCGCTGTAAAAGCCTTTGATGTAGCTATGAAGAGAAATAAAAAAGTAACAAGCGTTGACAAGGCAAACGTGCTTGACACCTCCCGTCTGTGGAGAAAGATAGTCAACGAGGTAGCAAAGGACTATCCAGAGGTTACGCTGGAGCATACACTTGTTGACAGCACAGCTATGCAGCTTGTTAAAGATCCTGCACAGTTTGACGTTATGGTAACAGAAAATATGTTCGGTGATATTCTCTCCGATGAGGCATCAATGGTGACAGGCTCACTGGGTATGCTTCCCTCCGCAAGTCTTAACGAAACCTCCTTTGGACTGTACGAGCCGAGCGGCGGTTCTGCTCCGGATATCGCAGGAAAAAACATTGCAAATCCGATTGCCGCAATACTCTCCGCTTCAATGATGCTCAGATATTCCTTTGATATGCAGGAGGAAGCAGATGCTGTTGACAATGCCGTAGCGAAGGCACTGCAGGATGGCTTCCGCACCGGAGATATTATGTCCGAGGGCTGCACAAAAGTTAGCTGTTCCGAGATGGGAACAGTCATTGCAGACAGAGTATAAAATCAGTTTATAACAAAAATACCCATATCAAGAAAAAATTGGTATGGGTATTATTGATTTTTCGGAAAAAAATAATATCGGTGATTAGATGCTTGATATTATTTCAAAATATAAATTCAAATACTATGACACGATATTTGACAAAGAGCTTATCCTCCCTGTGGTATACAGTGAGGATTTTTTGACTAACGAACTGCTTGACATCAATCTTGCACGGCTGTGCTGTTCTCTCTGCTGTACTTCCTTTGATGAACAAGCCCTGAGACTTGCTTTCCAAAACTGTGGCTTTGAGAACATCAAATCCTATTACGGCGGTGACGACAGCCTGGGAGCTGCCGTCTGCACAGCACAACGGGGCAAAAATGTCTTTGCCGTGATAAGGGGCAGTATGGGCAGAGAGTGGTACAGCAATTTTGACATAGGCACGGCGTACACCCATCAGGGCTATGCCGAAGCGACACGCAGAATAATGCCGCTGTTCGACCGTTTTGCAAAAGAAAACTGCCGTCTGCTGTTTACGGGACACTCCCGAGGCGGTGCATTGGCAAACCTGATAGCCTCACGTCTTTTGCTCAAAGGCAGGGACGAGGTCTATGCCTATACCTTCGCCTGCCCAAATGTGACTACAGATGACGAGGTGTACAATCGTCGCTACAGGAATATCTATAATTTTGCCTTTGAGGACGATTTTATAACCCACTGCCCACCGCCTGAATGGGGCTACGGCAGGTACGGTAACACTGTGAATTTCAAAAACAGTGAGATAAATTTCACAAGATTTCGCTCGGCTTTCAAGGAACTGACGGGCAGAGAATTTGTTTCATTCCGTGAACACGAGGAAAGCGTGACACATTTCACCGATACAATAAATAAGCTCGCTTCCAACCCCGAGGAATACTACCTGAAAAAGTATTTGGTTGACGGTGAGGAGATGAGCCTGTATGACTATTTTCACACGATCTGCGACCTGTTCACCCAAACCGACCCTGCCGATGCCGGATTCAGACTGCTCAGCACTAAGCTGAGTGAATTTGCACCGCTGGGGGATTTTCTTGCAAGCGGTATAGATCTTCTTACGCTGATTGAGCAGGGCGGAATACAGAACTCCTGTGCCATGTATGCTCATTCGTGCCTGAGCTATCTTTGCCTGCTCAACACACAGAAAATCAAAACAGTGTAGGACTTGTGAGCTTACAAAGTTGAAAAATTTGTTAAAATTTCTGTTTTTTTCTTTACAGTCTTAAATAATAGTAGTATAATTAGTAAAACAGTATAGGGCATCTCTAACCTGTCGCCCTATGACCGCACAATACAGTGCATATCCAAAATCTGCTGTGCGGTCTGTCAATACATCTGTGGCAAATCGCCATCTGTGAGGAATTACTATGAGAAACATACCTTTTTCACCACCGGATATCACCCAAAAGGAAATAGATGCGGTGACAGAAGTTTTAAAATCGGGCTGGATAACAACAGGACCCAAGACAAAGGAATTTGAAAAACGCATTGCAGGCTGGTGCGGAACCGACACGGCAGTTTGTCTTAGCTCGCAGACTGCGTGTGCGGAGCTTACCCTGAGAATACTCGGAGTCGGTCCCGGGGACGAGGTCATCGTTCCTGCCTACACCTACACGGCTTCCGCCTCGGTAATATATCACGTTGGTGCTACCCCCATCATCATTGACTGCAAGGAAGGCTCTTATGAGATGGACTACGCCAAGGTGGAGCGTGCAATTACCGAGCGTACCAAGGTCATCATTCCCGTTGACCTTGCCGGTGTTATGTGTGATTACGAAAAAATATTTGACATCGTAAACCGAAAGAAGGATATTTTTGTCCCCGGCAGTCAGATGCAGGATGCCTACGGCAGGATCATTGTTATGGCAGATGCGGCACATGCCTTCGGTGCAATGCAGAACGGCATACCCTGCGGAGGTATGGCTGATTTTACTAACTTCTCTTTCCACGCAGTAAAAAATCTCACCACTGCCGAGGGCGGTGCAGTCACCTGGAAAAATCACAAGGGTGTTGACAACGACGCAGTCTATAAAGAGTATATGCTGCTTTCTCTTCACGGTCAGACAAAGGATGCCTTCGCCAAAAATCAAGGTACCTCTTGGGAATATGACGTGGTTGACACCCAGTACAAGTGCAATATGCCCGATATTATGGGTGCAATGGGTCTGGCTCAGCTTGACCGCTATCCGCAGATACTCGAAAAACGTCACAGACTGATAGAAATGTACAACAAAGCTTTTGCCGATATGAACATTCAGGTTCTCACCCACAGCAACGAACGCTCACGTTCTTCGGGACATCTGTACTTTGTTCGGTTTATCGGCAAAACAGCAGAATACCGCAACCGCTTCTACCTGAAAATGGCGGAGCGTGGTGTTATCTGCAATGTTCACTTCAAGCCACTGCCGATGCTCACCGCCTACAAGACCAGGGGATTTGACATCACAGACTATCCCAACGCCTATAATATGCACAAAAATCAGCTCACCCTGCCAATGAACAGTAAAATGACATTTGACGATGCTTTGTACGTCATAGAGACCTTCAAGGCTGTTTACGCCGAGATGGAAGATACAATTTGACATCACCTCAGAATCGGAGAAAATTTGCCGACTCAACACAGCTCCGGATTTTGAGATGCCCTAATGAGGTGTGCGTTATGAAAAAGTACATAAGCATATTTACGGC
>CACYCD010000116.1 GCA_902772755.1 uncultured Ruminococcus sp. | reverse complement strand
TTCATTGTAACGCTTCTCCAGACAGGCGACTATGCCCTCAAACTCGGTTTCCTTTGTGATGAAGCCACGGCTGTTTGTGTAGCGGTGAATTTTTATCAGCTCTCCCCTTGTGCCGTGAAGCAGAATATCGATGATATCCTCCGAAAGCTCGTTTATCGGAGTGTCCAGCGAAAAATGATAGTGATCGGCAAGACCTATCATATAGGCGTCTGCATTGGCGTTGCCCTCCAACGCCCAGCCCAGCCCCCTGAGTCCGCCTTGGCGAATTGACTTAGTGCCGTCAGTTATAAGCAGATCCTCGTCAATTTTGAGGAAAAGACCCAGACCCGTGCATTTCGGGCAAGCACCAAACGGATTGTTGAACGAAAACATTCTCGGTGTAATTTCTCCCAGAGAAATTCCGTGCTCGGTGCAGGCGTAGTTCTGACTAAAGGTAAGCTCTTCACCTCCCACAACTCCCACAACGGCAATGCCGTTTGAAAGCTTCATTGTGGTTTCAAGCGAGTCTGCAAGCCTGCTTCTTATCCCGTCCTTGATAACAAGACGGTCAACCACTATGTCAATGCTGTGTTTTTTGTTTTTTTCAAGGGAAATTTCCTCCGACAGGTCATAGATATCCCCGTCAACCCTGACACGCACAAAACCGCTTTTTCGTGCGTTTTCAAGGACCTTTTGGTGCATACCCTTCTTTCCCCTGACAACGGGGGCAAAAATCATTATCCTGCTCCCCTCATCAAGGGCAAGGACGGAATCAACTATGCTGTCGATCGACTGCTGTTCTATCCGCTTGCCACAGACAGGGCAGTGCGGAACACCTATCCTTGCATAGAGCAGGCGGAGATAATCGTATATCTCGGTCACTGTTCCCACGGTGGAGCGTGGATTTTTTGAGGTGGTTTTCTGGTCGATAGAGATCGACGGCGACAAGCCCTCTATCGACTCCACATCGGGCTTCTCCATCTGACCGATAAACATTCTGGCATACGAGGACAGGCTTTCCATATATCTACGCTGACCCTCGGCATATATCGTGTCGAATGCCAGGGAGCTTTTTCCGCTGCCCGACAGTCCCGTAATTACAACAAGCTTGTCCCTTGGGATAGTCACATCTGCTTTTTGAAGATTATGCTCATTTGCACCCTTTACTATAATTTTATCAAGACCCATACTGCACCCCCGATGTAATATTGCAAAGAGGCAGAATTGCTTCTGCCTCAATAATTTTAAAAATTACTCTGCTTCCTCCGCAGGATATACAAACGTTCCGTTCATCATAGCGTCAAAATCCTCGCCCGACATTTTTTCGTGCTTCATCAGATAATGTGCCACCTCGTGGAGCTTATCCATATTGTCACTGAGTATCTGCTCTGTCTTTTTGTAAGCGTTAGTAATAATATCGTAGATCTCCTCATCAATTGCAGAGGCGGTTTTTTTTTTTTTTTTCTTGACGTGACCCATATCACGACCGATGAACACTTCCTGATCACCGCCGCCGTAGAGAATGGGTCCCAGACGCTTGCTCATACCGTACTTTGTGACCATCTTTTTGGCTGTCTCTGTGGCACGCTCGATATCATTGCTTGCACCTGTGGAGATATCTCCCATAATAAGTGCCTCGGCAACACGTCCGCCCAGCAAAACGATAAGGCTTTCAAGCATCTCTCTGCGACTTCTGTAGGACTTATCCTCAGAGGGCAGTGACATGGTAAATCCGCCTGCAAGTCCACGGGGAACTATCGAGATCTGATGTACGGGGTCCTGTGTTTCCAGTACAAAGTGTGCGATTGCGTGACCCGTCTCGTGGTATGCAGTGAGCTTCTTCTCTCTTTCCGACATAACCTTGGACTTCTTTTCAGAGCCTACAACTACCTTCAAGGTGGCTTCCTCTATCTGTTCCATAGTAATGGCTTTGAGGTCTTTTCTCGCCGCAAGCAGAGCCGCTTCATTGAGAAGGTTTGCAAGATCTGCACCCGTGAAGCCGGCGGTACTCTTGGCGATATCCTTTAGGTTCACATCGGGAGCAAGAGGCTTTTTGCGTGCGTGTACCTTTAGGATAGCCTCACGTCCGACTACATCGGGATAAGAAACAACTACCTGTCTGTCAAATCTGCCCGGACGCATAAGTGCAGGGTCAAGTACATCGGGGCGGTTGGTTGCGGCAATGAGGATAACTCCGTCATTTGCACCAAAGCCGTCCATTTCTACCAAAAGTTGGTTGAGTGTCTGTTCTCTCTCGTCGTGGCCTCCGCCTATGCCCGAGCCACGCTGTCTGCCCACTGCGTCTATCTCATCTATGAAGATGATGCAGGGGGAGTTCTTTTTTGCCGTTTGGAACAGGTCACGGACACGGGACGCACCCACGCCGACAAACATCTCAACAAAATCTGAACCCGATATCGAGAAGAACGGCACGCCTGCCTCACCCGACACAGCCTTTGCTATGAGGGTCTTACCTGTTCCGGGAGGTCCCACCAGCAGTACACCCTTGGGTATCCTTGCACCCAGGGCAGTGAAGCGGTCGGGATTTTTGAGGAACTCGACTATCTCCTCCAGTTCCTCCTTCTCCTCATCGGCACCTGCCACATCGTCAAAGGTGGTTTTGTTCTTTTCATCGTTTTCATTTTTGAACTTGGCTTTGCCGAACTGCATTTCCTTGCTGCCGATACCGCCCATTCTTCTGAGGATAAACACCCAGATAAACACGGCAATGGCTATCATAAACAGTGTCGGCAGAACCTGCATAAGCAGGGTATTGTCGGCAGCTCGAGAAATATCGTATTTCATCGGCTTGTCGTGATCTTCGTTGTACTTCTCAATGTACTGATCTACCTTGTCAACAAACATCGCCGTACCTGCAAGCTTGTAGGTCATACGCTTGCTGTTGTTCACAGGCTCGGCAAGCTCCATTTCAATAATGCCCGTGCCGTCATTCAAGGTAAAGCTCTTTACATTTTGATTTTGGAACTGGTATATCACATCACTGTAGGTGTTGGTCTGAGTTGATCTGTCCGAAAACATAAAAAACAGCAAGATCAACACCGCCACAGGTATGGCAATATAGATCAGTTTCCTGAGACCGGATGCTTTCATAGTATTCTCCTATTCTCCGTTTTTTGAGATACCCGTAAGTATCAGCTGTATACAGACTCCTTGAGTATTCCTATGTACGGCAGATTGCGGTAACGCTCCGCATAATCCATTCCGTAGCCAACTACAAAGAGGTCATCTATATCTGTACCGTAGTACTTGATATCCACTTCCTTCACTCTGCGTGCAGTCTTGTTGAGCAGTGACACCACCTCAACAGAGGCACAGCCCTCGCACTGCATATAATCCAAGAGGTAGGAGAGCGTGATGCCGGAGTCCACAATATCCTCAACTATGAGGACGTGGCGATCCTTTACGCTGACCTTGACATCTCTTATCAGCTTGACTATGCCTGAGCTTTGTGTGGAATTTCCGTAAGAGGACGCCGACATAAACTCAAACTCCATCGGTATGGTGAGCTTTCTCACCAAGTCAGAGAAAAATATCACACTGCCCTTCAAAATACAGATTATCAGCGGATTTTTGTCTGCATAGTCTGTGTTGATCCTCTGTGCTATTCCC
>CACYCD010000115.1 GCA_902772755.1 uncultured Ruminococcus sp. | reverse complement strand
TCCAGATTTGCAAAGAAAGCACCCGAGCCTCAGCCCCTCCCCGAGAGAGAGCCGACCTCTAACGAGTGGAAGTGTATCGAATGTGGTACGATAAATCAGAACTATGTAGGCACTTGTGGCTGCGGTGCAAGCCGTCCCGAGGATATCGAGCCTTATGTAGAGCGTGACGAGCCTGTCAAGCCGAAGGAGGAAGAAGCACCTCCGATCTCGACCGCAAAGACTTCCAGATTTGCGAAGAAAGCACCCGAGCCCCAGCCCCTCCCCGAGAGAGAGCCGACCTCCAACGAGTGGAAGTGCAATGAATGTGGTACAATAAATCAGAACTACGTAGGCACTTGTGGCTGCGGTGAGAGCCGCCCCGAGGATATCGAGCCTTATGTAGAGCGTGACGAGCCTAAAAAACCAAATCCCGATGATATGCCGGCAAGACTTACCAGACCTGTTCTGCCGCCCACACCTGACAGAGAGCCTCTGGAAAGTGAGTGGAAGTGTTTGACCTGTCAAAGAATATACGAAAACTTCGAGGACACCTGTCCCGTTTGCGGTACAAAACGTCCCAATATGGTTAGACAATAAAATAATATCCCGATATCTGCATTCAAATTTGCGGATATCGGGATTTTGTATGGACAAAAATATCCCCACTGCCCGATATCGGACGGTGGGGGATAGTCAGCTTTGATCAGTCGATCTCTACAGAAACCTTTTCGTTGTTGCGGATAGCAGCTGAACGTGCTATTGTGCGGATAGCCTTGGCAATTCTGCCCTGCTTACCGATGATTCTGCCCATATCCGGCTCTGCAACGTGGAGGTGGTATACTGTGATACCCTCTTCGTTTACCTCGTCAACTGTAACGCTTACGGACTCGGGATCTTCAACAAGACCCTTTGCAATAACTGTAAGTAATTCTTTCATTAGATAATACCCTCTTTCTTAAGTATAGCCTTTACTGTATCTGTGGGCTGTGCACCCTTTGCCATCCAATCCTTAACAGCGTCAGCGTCAACTGTTACAGCTGTGGGAGTGGCAACGGGATTGTATGTGCCAACCTCAGCGATAAAACGGCCGTCTCTGGGATATCTGGAATCTGCAACTACGATTCTGTAGAAGGGAGCTTTTTTTGCACCCATTCTCTTGAGTCTGATCTTAACCATTTCTTTCACCTCTTACATTATATTATTATAACCGAACAAATCGGAAATAACCTTGTCAAAATATATTTTTAAAAAGGAAATCCTCCCGGTGGCATTCCGCCGCCGTTCATTTCGGGCATATTTTTCAGGTTCATCATAGCACGGCGTTTGCTCTTTTTGCCGTTTTTGCCGGTAAACTGCTTCATCATTCTCTGCATCTGTTCAAGCTGCTTGATAAGTCGGTTTACCTCCTCGACCTTTCTGCCCGAGCCTGCAGCAATACGTCTTTTTCTGGAGGCATTGATGAGGGAGGGCTTCTCTCTCTCGGCAGGCGTCATGGAGTAGATTATTGCCTCACACCAGTCTATCTGCCTGTCGTCAATGTCTGCGTCCTCTATCTGCTTGCTGAGTCCGGGTATTTTGCCGAGTATGCCCTTGATGGGTCCCATCTTCTTTATCTGCTCAAACTGCTGTAAAAGGTCGTTAAAGTCCATTTTATTGTTGAGCATCTTCTTGGCGACCTGTTCAGCCTTCTTTTCGTCAAGCTTTGCTTCAACATCTTCAATGAGAGTCAGCACATCGCCCATACCCAGAATACGGCTTGCCATTCTGTCGGGGTGAAAGACCTCAAGATCCTCCAGCTTTTCACCCACACCGACAAACTTTATGGGCTTGCCTGTGACCTCCTTAACGGAGAGTGCCGCACCGCCTCTGGTGTCGCCGTCAAGCTTTGTGAGGATAACACCCGATATCTCCAGCAGTTCATTGAACGATTTTGCCACATTTACGGCGTCCTGACCTGTCATAGAGTCGATGACAAGCAGTATTTCCTGCGGCTTGACCTCGTCCTTGATGTCCTTAAGCTCGTTCATCAGTGCCTGGTCTATGTGCAGACGTCCTGCCGTATCAAGGATAACAACATCATTGCCGTAGTCCTTGGCGTGCTTAATGGCTTCCTTGGCTATCTTGACGGGATTCTTCTTGCCCATTTCAAAGACGGGTGCTCCTGCCTTCTCACCAACGACCTTCAGCTGTTCAATAGCTGCGGGGCGGTAGATGTCGCAGGCAGCCAGCAACGGACGGTGTCCCTGCTTTTTGAGCATAACTGCAAGCTTTCCGCTGTGGGTGGTTTTACCGCTTCCCTGCAGACCGCACATCATAATGACGGTGGGGGGCTTGGAGGCATACTTGAGCTTTTCCTCAGCTCCGCCCATAAGGCTTGTCAGCTCTTCATCAACAATTTTTATAACCATCTGTGCAGGAGTAAGGCTTTCCATTACGTCCTGACCGATGGCACGCTCTGTAACGGTTTTGGTGAAGTTTTTAGCTACCTTGTAGTTTACGTCAGCCTCCAGCAGAGCCAGACGAACCTCACGCATAGCTTCCTTTACATCGCTTTCATTCAGCTTGCCCTTGCCTCTAAGCTTTTTAAAAGCGTTGGTAAGCTTTTCCGAAAGTCCTTCAAATGCCAAATCATTCGCCTCCCTACAAAATAAATTGTTTTGTTATATCTTTTATTCTCCCGATCTCGGCTCTCAGCTCCTCGTCACAGAGTCCCTCGGCTGCTGTGAGCCTGTCATTCAGCAGTTCTACCAGACGGGTGTTTTCACGGTATCTCTTGTACAGCCCCAGCTTTTCCTCATATTCATAGAGGGCAGCCTCGGCACGCTTGATAAGATCCCTCGCACCCTGCCGAGTGATCGACAGCTCCTCGGCTGTTTCCGAGAGGGAGAGGTCGCTGTTGCAGTACAGGTCAACCGCTGTTCTGTGCTTTTCCCTGAGCAGTGTTCCGTAAAAATCGAGCAATAAGGAAACCTCAACATTCTTTTCCACTATGTCTTGTTCCTTTCGGTGTAAAGTATTTTTCTTTACAGCTCTATTATTATAACCGCTTTTTTGCAATATGTCAAGCACAAAATTATTTTAGTTTATTCTATAAAAAATAATTGACTTATAGCCCATAGATTTAAAGAGTATTATATAAAAAATCAAAAATAGTGCAGTTTGTAAATGCATAAATATTATATTTGTATATTTCTATTGGTACTTTCAACCACGGAATGTCTGTTTTTAGGGGTTTGTGTTGTCTAAGTCTACAAAAATTTAAAAACTTGCATTTTTTTAGTGATATTTAATAAAAAGTATGGTATACTTTTATTTATATAAAACATTATTATTAAAAGCCTAAAACAGGCTGTGGGGAGGTATACCTTGGAGCAGACCATCAGTATAGATCGTATGGAGCATGCCGTTGCTCTATTCGGCAGTTTTGATGAAAATATAAAAATGATCGAACAGGAGTACAAGGTCAAGGTCATAGGACGGGGCGGAGAGCTGAAAATATCGGGTGAGCCGGAGAACGTCAGCAGGGCTTGCAAGGTCATAGAAAATCTCCTTCAGTTCATCAACAAGGGTGAGAACCTCAGCGAGCAGAATATCCGCTACTGTATGAGCCTTGTCAACGAGGGCAGTGAGCATAAGATACAGGAGCTTGCCACCGACTGCATCTGCATCACCAGCAAGGGCAAGCCCGTCAAGCCCAAAACACTCGGACAAAAGCGTTACTGCAAGAGCATCGCAGAGAACACCATCACAATAGGCGTGGGTCCCGCAGGCACGGGAAAAACCTATCTTGCCGTAGCGATGGCGGTGACTGCTTTCCGTGCAAAGCAGGTCAACAGGATAATCCTGACACGTCCTGCCGTGGAAGCAGGGGAGAAGCTGGGCTTCCTTCCCGGCGACCTGCAAAGCAAGGTAGACCCATATCTCAGACCGCTGTATGACGCACTCTTTGATATGCTGGGAGCGGAAACCTATCAAAAATATGTCGAAAGAGGAAATATCGAGGTCGCACCGCTTGCCTATATGCGAGGCAGGACGCTGGACGACAGCTTTATTATCCTTGATGAAGCCCAAAACACCACAAGAGAGCAGATGAAGATGTTCCTTACCCGACTCGGCTTTAATTCCAAAATGGTCATCACGGGCGATATCACCCAGATAGACCTTCCCAAGGGAGTAAGAAGCGGACTTAAGGACTGTATTAAGGTACTCAAAAATATAGACGACATTAACAACATAACCTTTAATGAAAAAGATGTAGTTAGGCACCGACTGGTGCAGGATATAATCAAGGCTTATGCAAAAATAGAGGGAGCGGATTAAGATGACCGAAAACAAGATAAGAGTAATAATCACAAACAAGCAAAAGACGGTAAAGATACCCACCGGTATCAGAATGTTGGTAAGAAGGACCTGCAATGCCGTTCTGAGAATGGAGAACTTCAAGGGTCCTGCTGAGATCAGCGTTACCTTTGTTGACAATGCAGGGATCAAGGAGCTGAACAAGGAGTACAGAAACAAGGATATAGAAACCGATGTGCTTTCCTTCCCAATGGGAGAAAACGGCGAGTGGGACAGAAATCCCGAGACAAATGCCTTCATACTGGGAGATGTTGTCATCTCTATGGAAAAGGCTTATGACCAGGCAGAGATATACGGACATTCCCTGCAAAGAGAGGTCGGATATCTCACCGCTCACAGCGTACTCCATCTGTTGGGCTATGACCACATCGAGCCGATGGACAGGGTGCGTATGAGAGAGAAGGAAGAGCTTGTTATGGAACAGCTGGGACTGCCTGCAAGCATCAGCTACATTCCGGAATAACAGGTGAAGTATGGAATTTGATGCAAGTCAGCGGTCGGCATTTGCGGCAATTGTCGGCAGACCAAATGTGGGAAAAAGCTCTATCCTCAACAAGCTGATAGGGGAGAAGGTAGCAATAGTTTCTTCAAAGCCGCAGACCACAAGAACAAGGATCATAGGCGTGCTTACAGAGGGCAATGACCAGCTGGTTTTTCTGGACACACCGGGTATACATAAACC
>CACYCD010000114.1 GCA_902772755.1 uncultured Ruminococcus sp. | reverse complement strand
GGCGGTTGCCGTCATCGGTAAGACTGTCATTGAGGTGAGCAGACATAGGCTCAGCAGGAAGGACAGAATTTTGTTTGTTCGTTTTTTCATGGTAAAACCTCCGATAAAGATAATTTTTTCTGAAAATAAAAAGTGCACAGCATAGAGCCATGCACCGAAAAATACATAGCTCATTTGCTGCGACACAAAATTATTTTCAAAAATACCAAACCCAATAGCAGTATGCGAAAACAGAGCCTGCATTTTTACCGGAAGTAAAAATACATACTTTTTTCAGTGATGTCTAATTTTATGTCGCACTTACATTTTATCACAGGCAGATAAAAAAATCAATAAAAAATTATTAAACCACACAAAATATTTATCCTTGCTGTGATAACAAGACAATAAAAAATGCGTACAACCGAAGTGTATGCACTATTATCTGAAATTTTGTTCTCTTTACGAAGCAAAGTATTTTTGAATCTTAGGGAGATTTGGAAGCGAACCGACCGTGGACGAAACTATATCCGGAAGATCGTCAAGAACAGCATAATACGCCTCACGATTATTTTGCGTAAATACGCAATTATTTCTTGTGTTTAAATTATAACACATAAAAATCAAAAAATCAATACGCAAAAAATGCGTACAGCTCTGTGTACGCATTTTGATGGTTTATATTTCTGCAAGTGCTTTCTTCAAAGCTTCTGTTTTGTCGGTTTCTTCCCAGCGGACGGGGAGGTCGGTTCTGCCCATGTGACCGTAGGAGGCGGTGGGGCGGTATTTGGTGTTTCTGAGGTCAAGCTCCCTAATAATCGAAGCCGGACGGCAGTCAAATACCCTTTGTACTGCTTCTGCGATTTTTTCATCGCTGTACTTTCCTGTGCCGAAGGTGTCAACCATAACCGAAACCGGCTTTGCAACGCCGATGGCGTATGCAAGCTGTACCTCGCACTTATCGGCTATGCCTGCGGCAACGATATTTTTCGCTATGTACCTTGCATAGTATGCCGCACTGCGGTCAACCTTTGTCGGGTCTTTACCGCTGAACGCACCGCCGCCGTGTCTGCCGTATCCGCCGTAGGTGTCAACAATTATCTTTCTGCCCGTCAGACCGCTGTCGCCGGCGGGTCCTCCGATGACAAATCTGCCTGTGGGATTCACCAAAATTTTGGTATCAGCAGTCAAAAGCTCTTCGGGGATAACCGGCTTTATCACGTGTTCGATCAGATCCTTCTGAATCTGCTCACGGTCAACCTCGGGGTCGTGCTGGGTGCTGATCACCACCGTATCAATAGCTTTGACTTTTCCGTCCTCATACAGTGCCGTGACCTGAGTTTTTCCGTCGGGACGGAGATATTTCAGCGTGCCGTTCTTCCTGACCTCGGTCAGTCTTTTGGCGAGCTTGTGAGCAAGAGAAATTGTGATCGGCATATACTCCGCTGTTTCATTGCAGGCATAACCGAACATCATACCCTGATCGCCTGCTCCGAAGATGTTCAGCTCATCTGTTTCTCCGTCCTTATGCTCCAAGCTCTCGTCAACACCCATAGCGATATCGGGCGACTGTGTCGTGAGCATATTATTTATGGTGCAGGTGCTTCCGTTGAACAGCAGTTCATCATCATTGTAGCCGATATCATTTATCACACCTCTGACCACGCTCTCATAATCTACCTTGGCAGTAGTGCTTATCTCACCCATAATATTTACCGCACCTGCCACCGCTGTTGTTTCGCAGGCGGTATGTGCATTGTTGTCCTGTTCAAAAATAGCATCTAAAATCGCATCGCTGATCTGATCGCAAACCTTGTCCGGGTGTCCCTCTGTGACGGACTCGGACGTAAATAAAAACCTTGCCACAATAATTCCTCCTAAAAAATCTTTGCAAACTAAAACCCACTGACGAAGGACAGTGGGCAAAAACTCATCTTTCGGCATTACCGCAGGATTTGGCACCTTACAAATGCAGGTTGCCGGACTTCACAGGGCCTGTTCCCTCAGTCACTCTTGATAAGTGGTATATTCATTTTTAATAATTGTAACACACAGACCGACATTTGTCAACAAAAATCTGCGTTAGTTTTTATCACTTTTTATTGACGGGCTGGTGTTGTTTTCGTCCATCAGCTCATATTTGCCCCCGTGCCTGTTCAGCACCTTGGCAACCGAGTTGTATGTATTTAAATCCGCATCAATATTTATAAGCGAGAGCGTAGGATCTTTAACATCCTTCAAGATCTCATTCAGCTCCTGAGCATCCTTGATATTTTTGCTGTTATACTGTATCTTTTTGCCCGAAACGGTCACTACCGCCAAATCGGATATTCCCCCTCGTGAAACATTATTGTCAACATCTGCGGCAGAAGGAGTTCCCGAAGTATCACCGCTCCCCTTCTTTCCGTTTGAGTAGATCGTTATGCCCACGCAAAATGCAACTATCACACAGATCACGGCAACAGCAATAATGATACCCTTGCCCCTCGGCTTATCTTCATCGGCAAAGATCTCGTCCAGCTCCTCCGGAGTAAGTCTTACCGGCTTGGGCTTTTCAAGCGAAGCAGTCCTGCCAAAGTCGTACTCGGGGAGCTTCTCTCTTTTCAGCTTGTTGTGCAGTACGGAAGTATCCGAGCCGGAAAAATCGGCATTGTTCGAGTGCCGTCTGAGAAACAGATTTGAGTCGTGAGCCTTGGGCGTATCATCAATTTTTAAATAAGTCTCATTCTCGGAACGCTTCAGGCTTTCTGCCTCTCTTCTGCGAAAGGATCTTGTTTCATTTTTTGAAGGTTTGTCCTTTTTCTTGTTGCTCTTTTTATTGTCAGCGTGTGCGGCGTGCTTTGCCATATAAACACCTCAATCAAACACATTCAGCAGCTTGTTAATCAGTTCATTCAGCCTTATTGTTTCATACACATCAAGCGGAGAATTTTTCCTCAGCTCCTCCGGAATACGGCTTGCCTCCTCCTGTAGGAGCATACCCTTTTCCGTTATGCTTGCGATAACCATTCGCTCATCATCGCAGGAACGTCTGCGAGTGACATAACCCTTATTTTCCAGCTTTTTCAGTACGGGAGTGAGCGTACCCGAATCCAGATACAAGGCAGTGCCTAGCTCTTTGACTGTTAGGCTCTGCTTCTCCCAAAGAACCAGCATTGCAAAATACTGCGTGCAGGTGAGGTCAAGCTTGTCAAGATACGGCTTGTATCTCCGCATGATCTCCTTTGAAGCTGCATAAAGCGGAAAGCACAGCTGTCCCACAGGCTTCAGTCGTTCATATTCCATATCCATTTTTATCTCCCAAATTCAGAAAAACACATCCGCTGTTCTGCCGGCGGATGTGGGAAAATTATATCTCATAAATATAATCATCTTTTCTGGGAGCAGCGGCTGATGACTCATTCTTCTTATAACCTATAACACAGTGACCAATGCCCTCATAATCGCCCTGTATACCCAGCGAAGCGAGTATCTGCCGACCCTCGTCGGTCTCAAATTCTTCCTTTGCACGGTGGATCCAACAGCTTCCCAAGCCCACAGCCTCGGCAGCGAGCATAAGATTTCCCATAACCAGACTTCCGTCATAAATGTATGTGGGTCTGCTCCTGTCCGCAAGCACGATAAGCACCACGGGAGCATTGTAAAACGGATCAATAGAGGTATTGCCCATGATCTGAGCATTCATCGCCGAAAGCCTGTCCCTGACAGCTTTGTCGGTGACAGCGATAATTATCGGCGACTGCATACCCCTGCCGGTTGCGGCATAGGTGCCTGCTTCAAGAATCTTGCTTATCAGCTCCTTTGGAGGCATCTCGGAAGTGAAGCTTCTTGTACTTCTTCTGGACTTTATTGCACTTAAAACATCTGACATATCATTACCTCCAAACACACTACCTTTTAATTATATCACTTTATTGAAAATAATACAATAGCTTTTTTAAAAATAAAATTTTTAAAATTTTTAATATTTCTCTTGACATTGTTAAGAACATAATGTATAATATAGACAAGATAAAAAAAGAAGCTAAGGAGGTTCCTAATATGAAAGTTTACAGAGTATTTTTCAAGAAGATCACAAGCTTTAAACGGAGTCTTCCCCCCAACAAGTTTAGCCGCTCATTTGGCTTGACGGCTTGAATCGGGTTATCGCATAACTGATTAAGTTTTTAGTGTTATTAAACACAGTGTTATATAGTGAGTCAAGTCTATGAACGGTAAGCAAACCGCTTGGAAACCCTTAAAATCCCATTGGTCAGATTTTCATATTGTTTATATATTCCAAAGCGGTCGGCATACGGTTCAGGTCTTGTAAAGTCAGGTGGCGGCGTCTTAGAACTCCCCTACAATTTAATATGATTTCGCCGGAATATTTCTTTGATGTTTTTTATGGAGGATAAACCGATGAGAAGTTTAGTTCCTGTTTTCATAACATTCTAAAGAAAGGATTATTCCCTATCGGTGGATTTGATGTGATATCAGAGTAGCCCTCCGCAAGCTGACATAGCGGTGAGGGAATATGAGAAGAGAACACTCCGATGTAATACTGACTTTCCATTTATTGAGTTCCAGGTTCGGCTAATGTTTTAGTTCGATTGTTTGATTGCTCTGCTTAAAATTCTATTCTTGGTTCTCATAATTGATTTATCTAATTTGTAACGTACAGCACCTCGGCAGGAATACTTGCCGAGGTGTTTTTTATTTTTATGCAAGCTGAGGAAAACATTATGCCCCTACAATTTATCAGACAGGATATTACAAATATGGATTGTGACGCAATAGTCAACGCTGCCAATTCCTCACTTCTGGGAGGCGGCGGAGTAGACGGTGCTATCCACAGAAAAGCAGGTCCGCAGCTGCTCGCCGAATGCAGAACACTCAACGGCTGTGCTGTCGGTCAGGCAAAGCTCACACAGGGCTACCACCTGCCCTGCAAATATGTCATACATACGGTGGGACCGATATGGTACGGCGGTAACAGCAATGAACCCGAGCTGCTGAGAAACTGCTACCTCAACTCGCTGAAGCTGGCTGTCGAATACAACTGCGAAAGTGTGGCGTTTCCGCT
>CACYCD010000113.1 GCA_902772755.1 uncultured Ruminococcus sp. | reverse complement strand
GAGAAGCAGGACAGTCGGTTTTTCATCTGCATTTTCATCTTTTGGGCGGAGTCAGACTCACGACAAAGTTTGCATAACGGAGGTAAATTATGGAAACATACAAGATGACTATTGCCGGCTGTGAGCGTGAGCTTCCGCTGTGTCGGATCAATGAACATCTGAGAATAGCAGCATTTATCCTGTTTGGTGATACCGAGATCACCGTAAAATCCGCAGCAGCTCTGCTGGAAAAGCTCCCCGAGTTTGATATCATACTCACCGCAGAGGCAAAGGGAATACCCATCGGCTATGAGCTTTCACGTCAGAGTGAAAAGCCCTATGTCGTTGCGAGAAAATCCGTGAAGCTCTATATGACAGACCCCGTGTTTGTTGAGGTCAATTCCATCACGACAGAGAAAAAGCAGACTCTATATATAGATAAGGCAAAAGCCGACCTCTTAAAAGGCAAGAAGGTACTGATAATTGACGATGTTATCAGCACGGGAGAGAGTGTGTTTGCACTTCAGGAGCTGTGCAGAAAGGTAGATGCCGAGATAGTCTGCAATGCCTGCGTGCTTGCCGAGGGAGATGCCGCCGACAGAGATGATATCGTATATCTTGAAAAGCTACCTCTGTTCTTTGACTGATATAGTATATCAAAGGATAATACATCACAAATATTGTGGTGTATTGTCCTTATTTTTCTATCAATATACAACTTGTCAGTGTGATGAAAGTATGATATACTTAGAATATAAAGTTGTGTCAATTTTTGTGCAGAGGAGGGTTGCTCTATGGGACGTGATAAGCTTTTCAGTATACAAGATGCCCGTGAATTTTACCTTTGCATAGATGACCTGCTCCGCAGTGAGGCTGTTCAGCAGATGAAAGCATTCACTCAGCATGGGACAACCTCGACCTATGACCATTGCGTCGTTGTTGCGTTCAGGAGCTTTCTCCTGTGCAAAAAGCTTCATCTTGACTATAAGGCTGCCGCAAGAGGAGGCTTGCTGCACGACCTCTTTCTCTATGATTGGCACGACAAAAAAGCAAGGGGACATCTGCACGGATTTTTTCATCCGGGCATAGCACTCAAAAACGCTCAAAGCAGTTTTACCCTGACAAAGAAGGAAAAGGAAATAATAAAAAAACATATGTGGCCGCTTACCGTGATCCCGCCCACCTGCCGTGAAGCGTACATTATCTCCTATTATGACAAGGTGTGTACCTCAAAAGAGGTTGTGGTTCAGTGGTACGGCTCAATGAAGAAGGTGTTCAAGCCCTCTTCACAGTAAGGAGGTGCAGGTATGAACCTTACTCAGTATTTTTTGGCTTTTATTGCCTACAGCGTTATCGGTTGGATATATGAGTCTGTGCTTTATACCGTTCAGGAAAGACGTTTGATTTTTTCGGGCTTTCTCTTTGGCCCGTGGTGTCCTATCTACGGCGGAGGTGCCGTAATTATGGTGTTCTGCTTCTACGGCAGGACAGACAGTGTTCCGTTGCTGTTTTTCGGCGGAGCGGCTTTTGCAACCATACTGGAGTATTTGACTGCCGTAGCGATGGAAAATATTTTTCATAAAAAATGGTGGAATTACTCCAAAATGAGATATAACTTTCAGGGACGTATCTGCCTGTTGGGTGCTATGGCTTTCGGTACGCTCTGTGCCGTGCTGTGCAGGGTGGTTCACCCGGGCTTTGTGGAAAGACTTTCCACGCTGAGCGAGGATGTGCAGTACCGTATGGCGGTAACACTGCTGTTTATGTTTTTGATCGACTATATCGCAACAGTCGTCAAGAATATTGTCAGAAAAAGAGCGAATTACGCTGCGGAGGATTCCTATGAGGATAAGCTGCCTCAGCTGGATATGGCAAAGATATATGCCTCACTGGGTCTGAAAAAACACATTGACCCCATAAAGGAAATGATCGTCAAAAGGATAGGAAGATAACGGGTACGGTATGCTTGACTATATTACTCAAATAGATTTTAATATCCTGTACTGGATCCAGGACAATCTAAAAAATGCCGTTTTTGATTTGGCAATGCCGTTCATCAGTTTTATTGAAGAGGGCGGTATGATGTGGATAGCCCTGTCAATAGGCTTGATATGCTTCAAAAGAACACGTTATGCCGGATTTGCCATTTTGCTGGCAATGGGCTTAGATACCTTGATATGCGAGGGCATCATCAAAAATCTGGTGTGCAGAGTTCGCCCCTGCAATCAGGTCGATGATATTATTATGCTTGTGTCAAAGCAACAGTCGTACAGCTTTCCGTCAAATCACTCAGCGAGTTCATTTGCCGCAGCTACTGCCTTCACTATGAATATCAGAAAAAAGCTGTGGTCTGTTCCGGTGTTTTTGTTTGCATCAGCTGTGGCGTTTTCAAGGCTGTACAACTTCGTGCATTTCCCCTCGGATGTCCTTGCAGGCATAATATTGGGTACACTGATTGCGGTATGCCTGTGTTACGTTTTGAAAAAGTGCGGATTCAGGGCATTTCTTGAAAGAAAAAACATTATTTCACTTGAAAGCGAGTAGGTATATATGCAGAGATTGACGGTAAAAAATCTGTATGATTTGGAAGAAACAATAGCAAAAGAACTGCTTGAAGGCGTGACCTATCCATGGGAAGCACTTCCGCTGATAGGCGATTTTATAATTAAACTCGGTAACACGCTCGACCCCGAAAAATTTGAAAAAAGGGGAGAGAACGTCTGGGTCGCTAAGTCGGCAAGGATATTTGACTCTGCCTTCCTCAACGGTCCGCTGATAATTGATGAAGATGCGGAGGTTCGACACTGTGCCTTTATCAGAG
>CACYCD010000112.1 GCA_902772755.1 uncultured Ruminococcus sp. | reverse complement strand
TCAGTATTACTTCGTGAATTTTGGGCAATCTGTCAACTAAACCTACGGCACACTAAAACCACTCTGGGTTTTTAGAGATGCCCTTTACAGCATTTCCAACTGTAAAAGTTGCTTTTTGCTGTTTTGGGGATTTTTTATGGAGTTTCACAGTTTCACGTTTTATACATTTCGCAGAGGGTTCTTCACAGGTAACTCTAAGACCTTGTGTTAGATTTTTCATCAAAATACCCCCAAAAACTCAATGATGATCTATCCGGCAAGCTTTTCTTACAAGCGAAACAGCAAATAAATATAGAATAAAATTCTGTATCCGTTTACACTCGTAATAGTTCTTTATAGCATAAAGAAAAATATAAATATTATATCGTAAAATATACTTGACAATATGCTATTGGTGTGTTATACTGTGTATACTTTAAAGAAATGAGGTATATTTTATGAATATTTCGGTCTTAACGGCAGTATTGGTTTCTGTTGCGGGCATAGCGTTTTTGGGTTTTATCATCTTTCTGATAATAAAAAAATCTAAAAACCCCGCCCGTTTTGATGAACGTCAGCTCTATGTCAGAGGGCAGGCTTACAAGTATGGGTTCGGTGCTATGATCACCGCTAATGCGGCATATTATTTCGCACAAACTTTGTTTATCCAAAGACAGATCGCACTGGACGGAGTTATACCGATTTTGAGTATGTTTCTCGGTCTTGCGGTGTTTGGAGTTGTTTGTGTGCTGAATGATGCTTTTTTCACGGTTGGCACAAAGCCGGGTACTTACATAGCAATTTGCCTGCTCTGCATAGTCACCAACGGCTATACCGCATACCGAGACATTGCGGACGGCGTTATTGTTCAGGACGGTATGCTGACTTATCAGGTCGTACCCTCGGGCTTCACCCTGGTTTTTATACTGATGCTGTTTGCCGTTATTATCCGCCTTGTGATGGCAAGAGGTGAGACAGAGTGAAAAATCTGCGGTTAAAAGCAGCCCGTGCTGCAATGGATATGTCACAGCAGCAGCTTGCTGATGCAGTCAAGGTATCACGGCAGACGATAAGTGCTGTTGAAAAGGGGGACTACAACCCCACTATAAAGCTTTGCATAGCTATATGCAAGGTGCTGGGCAAGACCCTTGACGAGCTTTTCTGGGAAGAATGAGCTTGACAGCTGTATTTGCTTATGGTAAAATTATATTATTAAATTATTAGGGAGATGCAGTATGGACGAGAATAATCAGTATCAGCCTGAACAGCAGACCGAACCGGCGTACACAGAGCCACAGGCGGAAGCACAGCAGAATCCGTACAGTCAGCCGCAGGCGGAAGCTCAGCAGAATCCGTACAGTCAGCCGCAGACAAACGCTCAGTACGGTAATCAGCAGTACAATCAACAATATAATCAGCAATACAATCAGCCGTACAATCAGAACGGCTACGGTCAGCAACAGACAAATGCTTCGCAGTACAATCAACAGTACAGCGTGCAGTACGATCAGTACGGAAATCCGATACCCCCTCAGAATCAGTACTATCCCCCTGTGGACGAACCCGGCAAGAACCTTGCGATTGCCAGCTTAGTACTTGGAATAGTCGGCATCTTCTTCTGGTTTATGGGATTTACAGCGATTATTTCGCTTATTGTCGGAGTCATCGGCATCATTTTGGCGTCAAAGGCAAAAAAACAGGGCTATACCGACAGCCTTGCCACAGTAGGACTTGTGCTTTCCATAATCTCTGCTGTTTTCGGAGTGATAATCCTTGTAGCCTGTGTAGCCTGTATGGGTGCAATGTTCACGGGAGCAGGCAGTTATCACTATTACCGCTGAGTTCAATCATTTTAATAACCATGAAAAAACCCCGTATCGAAATGATACGGGATTTTGTTTATCTGTATCTTGAAAGCAGGTTTTTGTTGCGTTCCTCGCAGTCGTTGAAGGAAGCTTCGCAGACAGCCTCGGAGGTGGTTGTGCCGTTGTACCAGCTTTGGCTTTCGTAATACTCTTTAAGAGCAGGTGTTTTGAAGATGTAGCCGTGGTGAGCGTAGATGTCGTTTATCAGGCTCTGGATCTGGTCGGAGGTGAGGGTGGCTGCATCGTTGGCGGTGAGATAGGTCGAGCTTACGGTAGAATAGTCTATATAGCTCGGTGACGGCTTGGGAGCAGGCTTTGTGGTGGGAGCAACGTATGCTGTGGTAGGTGCTACATAAGCTGTGGTCGGCGGTACATAAGCCGTTGTGGGTGCGATGTACTCGGTTTCAGGCTCATAGTACTGTTCGGGGTCGTAATACTGCTCGGTCGCGGGCTCGACATACTCTGTTGCCTTCTGGTTGTTTTTGGTGGTGACAAGCGGAATATATTTGGTGGTCGTCTTTTTATTATTTGGCTTGGTTGTGGTTTTTGGGGTCGTACTCTTTTTCTTGGTGGTCTCGGTTGTTTTCTTAAAGGTCACGGATACAGACTCGCTGATGTCAACTGTCGGTTCCTGAAAGGTGATCTCCGTATATGTGGTTGTCGTGGGAGTTTCCTCGGTCTCGGTTTTGGAGCAGCCCACGGCGGTAAGTGTGGCAAACGTAATAGTGATTGCCAGAATAACAGGAATTTTCTTCATATATTATACCTCCCTGAAAATAACTGCCACTCATACTTTAACAGATATGGACAGCATAGTCAATAACAAAACTCAAATATTCCAAAAATGTAATTTTTATATTATATAGTTTTTTTTATTGAATTTTTATGCCAAAAGTTATATAATGAAGTTGTATACTATCCTTCGGAGGGATCCAGATGAATATTATTGTGGTAGGAGCCGGCAAAATTGGCAAGTACCTTACAAAAACCTTGAGGGACGAGGGTCACGATGTTGTAGTTGTAGACATTGATGAACAGCGTGTGGAAAAGCTTGTCGAGGATTTTGACGTAAACGGCATATTGGGCAACGGTACACAGTGCGATGTGCTGGAGGAAGCAGGCGTCAGCGATGCTTATCTTGTGATAGCCACCACAGCCTCGGACGAGATAAATCTTTTGTCCTGTCTGATAGCAACCAAAATGGGAGCACGTCACGCAATAGCAAGGGTCAGAAATCCTCGTTATTCCGACCAGATAGATTTTATGAAAAACGAGATGAACATATCGCTGATGATAAATCCCGATATGAGCATTGCCACTGAGATCGCCCGTATACTCAGATTCCCCACTGCTACCAACTATGAGACCTTCGCAAACGGCAGAGTGGATATGATAGAAGTCCCGATCAAAAGCGGAAACAAGATAATCGGCAGACGTGTCTACGAGATTTCACAGACCTATGGAAACACATTTTTGATCTGTGCTGTACGCCGTGGAGATGAGATACATATTCCCAACGGAGATTTTATTATCAAGGAGTCCGACAAGATATATCTTGCAGGACCGCACAGAACCCTTGTGAACATCTTTAAGGGTATGGGAATGCTCAAGGATCGCATCAAGAGCGTTATGATAATCGGCGGTTCAAGGATAGCTTATTATCTTACACAGCAGCTCATAAAAATGGGTATGAGCGTTACAATAATAGAAAAGAATTTTGAACGCTGCAAGTACCTCTCGGAGGATCTGCCCGATGCAAAAATCGTGCTGGGAAATTCCTCGGATCACAAGCTGTTGATAGAGGAGGGCATAGCCTCCTGCGATGCCGTTGTCAGTGTGACTGACAGTGACGAGAGTAACTTCCTCTTTGCGATGTATGCGGAAACCTTTAACGTTAAAAAGCTTGTCACAAAGATAAACGAGCCTGAGTTTATTCAGCTGTATGACAAAATTATGGGTGAGAGTGCTATTTCGCTCAGTCAGGTGACTTCTTCGGTAGTTATCAGATATCTCAAAGGCAAGATGAATGCCAACAGCAATGAGATGAAGGCACTCTACAGGCTGATGGACGGAAAGATAGAGGCTCTGGAGTTTGAGGCACAGGGCGGTGCCGACTATACAGAGAAGCCGATAAAAACTCTAAAATTTAAGAAGAACATTTTGATAGCCTCCATTATCAGAAAGAGAAAAAT